>JAJDNW010000033.1 GCA_022340465.1 Deltaproteobacteria bacterium
CGCAGAATCGGCAGGCGATGCACTCTTTTCTGCGGGCAAGAACGGGAACGGCCTTTTTATTGTCGGTTTCCAAGGTATACCTCAACTGCAGGCATGCCGTGGGACAGGCATCCATGCACATGTTGCAGGACATGCAGCGAAATTCGTCAATGAGGGGTTTGGGCCAATTTTTCCTGATGCGGATGCGCTCGATGACCGACCCGTTTTCATCCAGCACCGCCGACTGCGGGCAAATTCTTCCGCAGGCGCCGCAGGCAATGCAGCGTTCCGCATCGATCTTGTGATCCTTTCCCTTTTCACCCAGAATGGCATCCACCGGGCATATTTTCTTGCAGACACTGCAACCGATGCACTTTTCGGTTATCTTGAACGGCATGTTGGTATTTGGCAAAATATCGTCCCGCGATGCTACAGTTCCAGGCGCTTTATAAGGGCTTCGGTGGGATGGCCGGTTTCCGGGTCCCACTCCAAAGCGTCCCAATAGTCACGGATCATCCGCTCCACCGGCACGGCTCTACCCTTGTTGGCGCCGGCCGAAAGGGGGGGGCGTCCCAACGCCCGATCCGTCATTTTTATTTTCCCCGGCTCGATCCCCTGTTTGAGATTGAACATCTGCTTCAGCGTCTGAATACGTGCACCGGTCACCATGTAATCATCCGGTGAATACCCCCAGCCGGTGGCGGCCTCCAGCCATTTGAACAGGGGGAAGGTTTCGAGCCCGAAAAGGGCGCCATACATGCAGGCGCCCGAACCGTTGATGATATTCATGTATTTGCTGCACGCTGCCGCCGCCACCGCTTTTTCCCTGTCCGGAACGTATTTGCTCCGCTTGAGGTAGATCAGGTCCGGTTCGGGAAGGCGGGATACCTGCTCCCACAACCTGAAAAGCTCGTAGTAGAGCTGCGATCCGATGGTGTGCCTTCCCGGGGTTGCCTCCACGCTGTTGTGCAGTGCAAACCCGGGATCGAAACGGCCGTCATGCATGGCCAACTCCTGGCCGCCCGCGTGAATGGCGAACGTCCCGGACCCCCTGCCGATCTTTTGCGAAGCCATTTTGACGCCATCGGCCAAAAGATCACCGATGCCGTCCCGGGCAATCATCTTGTCGACCAGCGCTTCGATGGCCGCACGGTTGCCCCAGGTAAGAGCAAGCCCGTCGGTATCCCCGGTGGTCAGGATCCCCTTTTCAAAACACTCGATGGCAAAGGCCACGGTCCCACCGGCGGAAATGGTGTCCATGCCCGCCCGGTTGAGCTTCTCGTTCAGGCGGAAAATGCTTTCCGAATCGTCGTTCATACACAATCCGCCCAGGGCCATAACGGTTTCATATTCGGGCTTGTGGGTCTCTCCCTGAATCCCCGACCGCAGGCAGAGGCCGCCGCACCCCAGTGGGCATGAGTAGCAATGATACCTCACGACGACGCAGTCGGAAAACACATCGGGGTTCAGCTTTGCCGAGTGTTCCCGGGGAAAATCCTCGTTGCTGCCCTTCCAGTTCTTTATGGGCGTATCGCCGAGTTCAATCAGAATCTGGTTGAGGCTGGCCGTGCCCCACTTCTGGAGCATGCGTTTGTAAACCGTGTTGAAATAAAGGGCTTCCGCGGAGGGTTGAGCGGGCAGTGCCCGTAAAAAAGCACCCAGGTAGGAAAGCACATTTGCCGGAGGAAAGGGCGGCATGAATTGAATGCTGTCATTGCACGCCTTGCTCAGGCGTTTGATTTCGGCCTTGTTGTTGGATGAAATCCGCTGAACGCCATCCAGGACGACGGCTTTCAGACGCTTGGACCCCATGACGGCACCCAGCCCGGAACGGGCGGCCATTCTGCCGCCGTCGTTGGCAATGCCGGAAATCAGGGACAGGTTCTCCCCGGCCGGACCGATGCAGGCAATGCGCGGGTTGTTGCACCCGGCTTTCGCTTTCAGGAACCGTTCGGTTTCCTTGGTGTCCTTTCCCCACAACGCTTTTGCATCGCGGAGTTCGGCTTTTTCACCGTGGATGCAAAGGTAAACCGGATGACGGCTTATTCCCGAAAAGAAAATGCCGTCGTACCCGCACCGTTTG
The DNA here is from genome assembly GCA_022340465.1 of Deltaproteobacteria bacterium. Lineage (NCBI taxonomy): Bacteria > Pseudomonadati > Myxococcota > Myxococcia > Deltaproteobacteria bacterium. The sequence continues at coordinate 2,063 of JAJDNW010000033.1, forward strand.
ATGGCCGGTGAAAAGTTGCCGCCGCAGTTGGCATCTCCCCATGTCCCGGTCAGGGGAGATTTCCCCGCCGCCATCCACCGCCCGGTGAACAGGCTGCCCGTGCCCGTCAGGAGTCCGGAAACGAAACAGAGTACGTTTTCCGGCCCTAACGGATCGGCAGCCTTCGGGATCGCATCGTACAGGATGCGAACAGCCATACCCGAACCGGAAAGATACTTTCGGTAAAGCGATACGGCAATTTCTCTCTCCTCGAGAAGGCCCCTGTCCAGGTCCACCCAGAGAATTTTACCCATACACCCGTTGTTGGCTGTCTTCATTTGGCCTCAACCTAATCTGAACCTGGGTTCAAGCTACAATATGGCCAATCCCGTTGTCAAACCCAAGACCGTCCCCTGCAGAAGAAAAAAAAACTTGACAACCGCCGTATTTCAATTATTGTTCGTACCATGAACCTTCTAGGCGGAAACATACCGGAACGCCAGCTTGACCAGTTTCAGAATTTGATTACCAAACTGTATCAATGCTGCCAGGACCGCATGCGCTACCAGAGTGAGCGATTCAGCCTGCCGGAGGCCGAAATGCGCTGCCTGCTTCTGTTCGGGGACGAAAAGTATTTAACGCCCAAAGGCCTGGCCGGCAAACTGAATCTGGTCAAGAGCCGCATTTCGAAATTGATTTCCGGTCTGAACAAAAAAGGGCTGATCCAACGCGTCACCGATCCGGTGGACTCCAGAACCACGCTGTTGTGCCTGACCGCCGCAGGTCATAAAAAACTAAATGAAATCAAAAAGTTCTTAAATGACACGCACGAAGAAGTTCTCAGACAGATGGAACCGGAGCAACGCAATACCATGATGACCAACCTCGAGCTGCTGAAGGCATCCATGGAATCGATCAAGGAATTGATGGTATAGAACAAAATCAACAGGTTACCATCGCGACAATCTCGCGCAAATGGTTCACATAGAGCTCATATCATCATATTAATTTGCACAACCACTTAATTTTATATCCATATTATAGTTCATAGTAGCGGTTATCTAAGGAGGCATTATGTCAACAGTCGAAGAACAAGTCGCAAATCTTAAAGCACAGCTGGATGCTATGAGCGCCAAAGCCACTGCCAACAAACTGTCCATGATCGTTTTCAGCGGCGATCTGGACAAGGCCCTGGCTGCATTCATTATCGCCACCGGCGCCACCGCCATGGGCATGGATGCGGTCATGTTTTTCACCTTCTGGGGAACGCCGATACTGCGTGCCGGCAACAAAAACGTGGGCGGAAAAGACATGATGGGAACCATGTTCGGAAATATGCTGCCCAAAGGCGCCGAAAAAGTCAAACTGTCCAAAATGAACATGGGCGGCATGGGTACTGCCATGATGAAATCCCTGATGAAGAAAAAAAACGTGGCCTCCTTACCGGAAATGATCGCGCTTGCCCAGGAACTGGGCGTTAAAATTTACGTGTGCGAAATGTCCATGGACCTCATGGGGTTCAAACGTGAGGAGATGATCGACTATGAGGGCCTTGAATTCGCCGGAGTGGCCACCTTCCTTGCGGAGGCACAGGACAGTAAAGTGCAGCTGTTCATCTAGCCGGGGGGGGCTGACCGTCGTTAACACGACCGCCGGCCTGAAATTCGCAGCCAACACACCGGGGCCGATTTAATCGGTTCAGGGTTTGAAAAAAAGTTTTGCAACCGCATCAAAAAGGAGGAATTATCATGAGCGACGACATCAGTGTAGAAAAGCAAATGGACCTGAGCGGCCTGGCATGCCCCATGCCGGTGGTCAAGGTCAGCAAAGGCATTAAGGAAATCGAGGTGGGCCAGGTGCTCGAGGCTGTCACGACCGATCCCGGTTCTCTCACCGATTTTCCAGCCTGGGCGCGCACCAGCGGAAACGAAATCCTTAAAACCGATCAAGACGGTGACACCATTAAATTCTATATCCAGAGAAAATCCTAAACGGCACCATCAACATTTGAATTCACCCGGAACCCATGCGTTACGGTAGGCGTCGCATCCCTGGGAGGGGTGCACACCGCCCCGTCACGAAGCCCGGGTGAATTCAAAAGTAAACGGAGGTTGTTTTGCAATCCCTGTATTATTTCATTCTGGTCCCCATGGTATATGTTGCCGCTGCCGTATTCGTTGTCGGTACAGCAGCCAGATTAATTAAAATTTTCACCGCGCCCGCGCATCCCACGACGCTGCAGATCTATCCGACTCCGAAAGGAAAGTTTCTGACGCTGCTCAGCGATATTTTTCTTTTCCCCACCGTGCGCAGGCACAAACCCCTATTATGGGTATTTCTGATCGTCTTTCACATCGGTCTGATCCTGCTGTTCATCGGCCACCTGGAACTGATCTGGGACGTGAGCGTTTTCCAGATCATACCCCATGAACCGTTTCTGGGAAAGGGATACCTGGGGCTCATTTTGGCCGTCTGCCTGCTCTATTTTCTCTTTCGAAGATTTATTTCGCCGGTCAAAGAGCTCTCGGTGCCCGAAGACTACTATCTGCTCATCCTGCTGTTTCTTATTGTCATCTTCGGCAGTGAAATGGATTGGGCCCGGCGGATCTATTTCTACGAGGAGATGACCGTCGACGATTACCGCGTTTATTTGTCAAGCCTGCTGGCCCTCAGGCCGGAACTTCCCGATGGGATCATTTTTTCAGGCCACTCTTTCATGCTGGTGCTGCACGTTTTCATAGCCAACCTGTTCCTTATTTTCTTTCCCTTCAGCCAAAGCATGCATTCGTTCCTTTCGATTCCCATCAACAAATTGAGAAGAGGTTAGCCATGGACCAGGATACCCGAAATGAACTTCTAAAACTTTTCAAAAGTAAACTCAACCAAGCCATGCGGCTTTACCTGGAAACCTGCACCCGCTGCGGTGTCTGCGTCGAAGCCTGTCATGTTTACGCGTCGACGGGCCAGGTCAAGCATATCGCCGCCTATCGCGGTGAAATCATCAGAAGGCTCTATAAAAAATACTTCAAAACACGGGGCAAGATCTGGCCTTCGGTGGGTGAAGCCAGCGAGCTGAGCGACAGGGCCATAGAACCCCTCTTCGAAGCGGCTTACTCCTGCACCGGTTGCCGGCGCTGCATGGTCTACTGTCCCTTCGGCATCGATACCCAAATGCTGATGTCCATCGCCAAGCTGCTGCTCATCGGTGCCAGCGCAGAGCCCGAAATTCTGACGATGCTGGCCGACACGTCCGTGGAAAAAGGCAAATCCCTCGAATTTTTCAAGGAGGGCTTTTTAAAGGGCGTTAAAAACCTGGAAAATGAAGTCGTCAAAAAATGGAAAATCGAGGCGGGCGAAACCGCCATTCCCGTGGATGTGGAAGGCGCCGACCTGCTCTATGTGGCCCTGGCAGGGGCTCACTCCATCATACCGGCGGCGGCCGTTTTCAATGCCGCCGGCGAAAACTGGACCTTGAGCTTTTTTGAGGCTGTCAATTTCGGGGCCTTCGTGGGAGACCCCACCAAAACGAAACTGATTCTCGACCGCATCATCAATGAGGCGCTGCGCCTCAAGGTGAAAGAGGTCTGTATCTGCGAATGCGGCACCGCCTTCCGGGTAATGAAACAGCTCTCCGGGCCCCAGCCGTTCAAAGTCACATCCATTACGGAGGTGCATGCCCGCTACCTTCGTGAAAACAGGATCAAGCTTGACAAATCGCGGTTCAAAGAAGCGGTTACCTATCACGATCCCTGTCAGATCGCCCGCAACGGCGGCGTGATCGACGAACCCCGCTTCATTCTGCAACACCTCACGGATGATTTCCGTGAAATGTCACCCGAACCGAAATATAACTGGTGCTGCGGCGGGGGCGGCGGGCTTGTGGCCCTGGGGGATGAAACCATCGACTTCAGGATGAAATCGTCGAAGGTCAAAGCCGAACAGGTGCAGAAAACCGGAGCCGGCATCCTGACCACCGCCTGTGAAAACTGCCATACCCAACTGGACAATCTCAACGATCACTACAAGCTGGGCGTGGAGGTCAGATTTCTATCGTCCATGGTCGCCGATGCCCTCGTTCAAGAACAATAATAATTTAGGAGGAATTTGATGCAAAAACGTTTTATTTTAACCATTATCTTAGCCCTGTGTCTGGTGCCGCCGGCAATGGCCACCAACGGCAGCAACCTCATTGGGGTCGGCCCCATGTCCAGGTCCATGGGAGGGGTCGGTGTCGCCGCTCCCCAGGACGCCATCGGCGCTATTTTTGCCAACCCTGCAGCCATCTGCTTCGGGCCGTTCTGCCCGGGTGCGGAAGCCGACTTTGCCGGCACCTATTTCAGCCCCAGCGTCGACGGAAAAGCCAAGGTTACGGTTCCGACGGGGAATCCGAGCCAACCCTATACGCAGGTGAAAGGCAGCGATACCAGCGAGATGGATCCTTCGGTCGTTCCCGCCATCGGCATCTCCACGCCCCTCTCACCGAAGTGGCGCTTCGGTGTCGGCGCTTACGGTGTCTCGGGCATGGGGGTAAGCTACAAGGAATCCGATCTGCCTCTGCCCGGCAACATCTACACCAAACTGGAAGTGATGAACTTCGCACCCAACCTGGCCTACCTGATCAACCCGAATTTCAGCGTGGGTGCCAACGCGATTGTCAGCTATCAGAACCTGGACCTCGGTTACGGTGCCGATCACGGCTACAGTATGGGCTTTCAGCTGGGCGGGTTGTACAAGCTGGGAATCATCAACCTGGGTGCGTCATACACCTACCACCAAGGCGTCACCCACAACAAGGTCGCCTATCTTGACGATTACGACGCCTCCGGCAATCTGACCGCTGATGCCACCCTAGACGATCTCGAACTGCAATCCCCCCAGGTCGTCGCCCTGGGCGTCGCCCTGGAGCCCGGATCCTCCTGGCTGGTCGAAGTGAACACGCGCTGGATCAACTGGTCGAACGCCAACGGCTACAAAGATTTCGATTGGGAAGACCAGTGGGTCTTCGCCCTGGGCGCCCAGTACAAACTCACGGACGCCTTCTCTTTACGGGCGGGCTACAACTACGCCAAAAACCCCGTCAAAGAGCACGACGGTTTCAATCCCATGGGCAGCACCGACGTACAAGGTCACGACGTCGGCAACGTCAACTACGAAGCCCTGCGCATTCTCGGATTCCCGGCCGTGGTCGAACATCACATCACCCTGGGGGCGGGATACAAGTTCAGCACCACTATAGCGCTCAATCTGGCCTACGTGCATGCCCTCGAGAATACCACCAAGGAATCCTCCGCGGGTGACGCCTTCAGCTTCGAGTCTTCACTCAAGGAGGATACCGTTACCCTGGGCCTGACATGGTTCTTTTAACGCTGGGCTCAATCGTATTGAGTCATTTCAACCTGGATTGAGGTTTAATTTACCAACCGATTATTGATTCGAAAGCAAGCAAGGAATGAACCGGGGAATGTGCTGGCCGCATTCCCCGGCCGTCTTTTTAATTGACTAACTCCTGCAGTTTCATTAAGTTTTGAACCTGTGAACAGTTGAGTTTGGTATTTGTTTAGAATTTGGGATTTTTTTATCCGGTCCAGATGTACCTGAAACCAACTGCTTTCACAAACATGATGGGATTTGGTCAAATTGGTACTAAAAAGGAGGCTTCACCCATGGAAGTGCAATCGTTTACAGCGCAGGAGTTATTTTCATGGCTTATCGCCAAGGAAGACTTTCTGCTCGTGGATGTTCGTAATGACGAAGAGTTCGGCCGGTTCAAGGTGGAGGGTCCCTATCCCTTCGACATGGTGAACGTACCGTACATGGAGTTCATCGAACACGAAGAGGAAAGCGTTGCCAAAGTGCCCCGCGGTAAAAAGGTGCGGATTGTCTGCGCCAAGGAAGGCTCATCCAAATACGTTGCCGAAATCCTGGTCAATCACGGTTTCGACGATGTGGCCCACATGCTGGTCGGCATCAAAGCCTGGGGAAACCTGCTCGCTCCCGTACGCGTCGCCGGCGGCGCCGATTATGAGCTGCATCAGTTCCGGCGACCGGGCAAGGCCTCCTGCAGCTACGGCCTCGTCTGCGGCGAGGAGATGATGGTGTTTGACCCGGCCAAAAATATTGCGGCCTACACCGAATTTGCCGCCGAAAAGGGCTGTAACATCACAAAAACCTTCGAAACCCACCGCCAGGCCGATTACATTTCCGGCAGCATGGGGCTGAACAAATCCCTGGGCGTCGAGATCGTCGCGCCCGACGAGGATTTTCACCCGGCCACGTTCGCTTACACGCCCGCCGGAGACGGAACCGTTTTCAGGTTCGGCAACGGGGGGCCGGAAGTCAAGTCGATCCACACACCCGGCCACACCCCGGGCAGCACCTGCTATCTGATCGATGACCGCTACATGATAACCGGCGACACGGTCTTCATCTACTCCATCGGGCGCCCGGACCTGGGGGGCATGGCCAAGGAGTGGTCCCAGATGCTGTTCGACACCCTGCAGCAGAAAATCCTTCAGTGGGACCGTGCGACACTGATGCTTCCAGGCCACTACATGGACTGGAAGGAAGCCAATCAGGACCTTGTTTTCACGAGGTCGCTCGAACAAATCAAAGAAATCAACGCTGACATCTACAACATTGCCGACGCAGACACCTTTTACGGCTTTATCGAGGCCAACATGCGCAAGCAGCCCGACGAATATGCCAAAATTCGTGAAATCAACGCGGGTCTGGTAACGGTAGATGATGAAAATGCCGATATCATGGACCTGGGAAAAAACGAGTGCGCCGCCAGCAAGATGGCCAACAAATAACATTTTCAAAACCAGCGTGAGGCGTAATGAAACCGGGGCGCTGCCCCGGCTCCATTGCGCCTTTGTTGTTGACAAATACTTTTTTACTTTATATGTATCGTCTTTTATATCTGGGTCGATCGAAAGTCTGCAGAGCAGACAAATTCAATAAAACCACTTGGAAAGGAGAAAAAAGCAAATGGCAAATTTGATTCCACCTCATGGCGGAAAGGGTTTAACCTGCTGCCTTCTCGAAGGCGCGGAACTAGATGCGGAAAAGAAGAAGGCTGAGGGCCTGAAAAAGGTCGAGATTTCAGCGCGGGCCAAAGGCGACCTCATCATGATGGGTATCGGCGGATTCAGCCCGCTGACCGGATTCATGACCAAGGCAGACTGGAAGGGTGTCTGCGAAAATTTTCTGATGGCCGACGGTACCTTCTGGCCGATCCCGGTTACCCTCGACGCGAGCAAGGAAGATGCCGACGCTATCAGTGAAGGCGATGAAATCGCCCTGTACGATCCCGAAGGCGACGAGATCATGGCCACCATGCAGGTCACCGAAAAGTTCGAGATGACCGAGGCCGACAAAACCTTTGAGTGCGAAAAAGTCTATATGGGCGAAGGTACCCCGACCCCCGAGGAATTCTGGAAAATCGCCAAAGACGATCACCCCGGCGTCCAGATGGTCATGAACCAGAAAGCGTTCAATCTGGCCGGCCCCGTCAAGGTGCTCAGCGAAGCCGAATACCCCACCAAATACGCCGGTGTCTATGCCCGCCCGGCAGAATCCCGCAAGATGTTCGAAGAAAGGGGCTGGAGCGAAGTTGCCGCCCTGCAGCTGAGAAACCCCATGCACCGCTCCCACGAATACCTGTGCAAAATTGCCGTCGAGGTGTGTGACGGCGTCTACATCCACTCTCTGGTGGGTAACTTGAAACCAGGCGACATCCCCGCCGAGGTCCGCGTAAAATGCATCGATACACTGGTGAAGAACTACTTTGTGGAGCAAAACGTGATCCAGGGCGGATATCCCCTGGATATGCGCTACGCCGGTCCGCGTGAAGGCCTGCTGCACGCCACCTTCCGTCAAAACTACGGATGCTCCAAGATGATCATCGGCCGTGACCACGCCGGCGTGGGTGACTTCTACGGCATGTTCGAAGCCCAGACCATCTTCGACAAGATTCCGACCCCCGAGGGCGAGGGCAAGGCGCTGCTCTGCCAGCCGCTGAAGATCGACTGGACGTTCTACTGCTACAAATGCGACGGCATGGCCTCCCTGAGAACCTGCCCGCATGCAAAGGAAGACCGCGTTCTGCTTTCCGGCACCATGCTGAGGAAGATGCTTTCCGAAGGTGGAGATCTGCCGGATCACTTCGGCCGCGACGAAGTTGTCGCCATCCTGCGTGACTACTATGAAGGCCTCACCGAAAAGGTCGAAATCAAGACCCACAAGGCCGCTACCGGCGACTAAAAATAATTTCGCCACGGGGCGGAATTATGGAACGCGGCTTCGCCGCTTAAAAAACAAAAAGGGTGTGACGAAACGTCACACCCTTTTTCTGTTATTGCTCCAACGTTGCCTGTGCAATTTCCTGATCCATCGCCACAACCATGCTGGGCAACGTATCATGCGACTCCGGTTTGTACGTCATCATCAGGTCTTCAGGATTGCCGGCCTCAACGCCCTCAGTCTCAGTGAAATATGCGATAACCCTCTTGACGCGGGATAACGCTCGGCGACTCTCGGGTTGCGGATAGCGCCATACGCTTTTGCTACCGCTAAAAAAATCTCTATGAAAATTGTTTTTTCAAAACCGCATTTTAACCACAAGTAATTTTAAACCACAAACAGGGGTCGGCAAGGTTGCCGAACCCTGTTTGTGGTTTTACCATCACTACTTCGGCGAAGCCGCTACCGCCGGAAATGACATTGCCCGTGCAATTTTATTTCCTGCCGATGTACTCGTTATACGCCATGGCTGCCGTCCGGTAGACCAGGTGGGCCAGTTTTGAATAGGCAATGAAGAAAAACAAGCTCCACACGAACATCAGGTGGACATAGTACAAGAAGTAGGTGACGCCGGCCATGCCCGCCAGGCGGGTCATTTCGGAAAGAAGCCCGGTGACCCCCAGCGACAGGGCCCATATAACCAGCCACCAGTCTTTGTAGGCTGAAACCTGATCTTTTTTGGCCAGCCGCTGCTTGATCATCAGCACACTGCCGATGACCAACGAAACGCCGGCAATGTTCCCCAGCCACTTAACCGGGTTGAGCTGTGAATAGGGGCCGTGGATCTGAAACACATACAGGACCACGAAGAAGATGCTGGTGACGATGAAAAGGCCGATGAAGCCGAACAGCACCATCATGTGGGCCGTGGCCCGATCCTTGTTCTCCCCGCATTCGTTGAATTTGTCATGCTTCAGGATCGGCAGGATAATGCGTATCAGCCCCTGGATCATGCCCATGGGATCGATTTTCTTGATGTCGGTCTTGCCGTCCGCCAGGGCGTTCTGGTGCATATCGTTCAAGAACCGTTTCAGGCCGATGGCAAAAGTGGCCACCGTCCAGATCGCCGCCGGAATCATCATGATGTCCACCAGCCAGGTGGAGAAGAAATGGGCATGCGCGATTTTGTCACCTTCGGGCGTAAAGTCCAGCAGACCCGTGATGAGGCCCACCACCAGAAAAAGAACCGCCGGAATGCCCAGAACGATGGGCAGCTTCTTGGGGTCGTTGATCAGCTTGCCGATGGCCTTGACCGGTCCGTACTCGGTAACCGCGTAGGCCCTGATAGCCGCCAGCACGTCGCCGGGTTTGGCGCCACGGGGGCACAGGGTGGAGCAGTCGCCGCAATTATGGCACAGCCAGACATCGCCGTTGCCCACCAGTTTGTCCTTCAAGCCCCATGAGGCGGCAATCATCTCTTTTCTCGGGAAAGGCTTGTTGTCGGGGGCGATCGGGCAGGCCACCGAACAGGTGGCACACTGAAAACACTTTTTCAGATCTCCCCCGCCAAGCCCTTTCACTTCGTTAATAAAGCCAATATCCGGCTCCACAACATATGCATCCGCCATCTGAATACCTCCTATATAAATTGACACAAAAACCGTTTTCCGATTTTTTCTTTAAAGTTGCCTTACCGTTGCATGTGTCCAAAACGGGCTTAGAATCCCTTGAAGGGGTTCGGTCCGAGATCTTCGACCATCTCCACGAATTCGTTCACCATCTGCGGAATCTTGTCATAATCGTCAATGGCCACCTGGAACTGGGTCACCCGTTCGTTTTCCAGAGCCAGGCTCTGCAGGGCGTCGCCGATTTTCTTCATGCGTATGTCGGCCAGCTCGCTACCCTTGACAAAATGGCACTGGTAGTCGTCGCCATGCTTGCAGCCCATGAGGAAAACACCGTCCATCCCCTGCGACAGGGCATCCTTGATCCAGATGACGTTGACCGATCCCAGGCAGCGCACCGGGATGAAACGCACGTCGGCCGAATAGGTCATACGGTTCAGGCCGGCGATGTCCAGGGCCGGGTAGGCGTCGTTTTCACACACCAGACCGAGGATGCGCAGGGGGGGATCGTCGTAATCGTCTTCCGAGGGAACGCCGATGGCCTTCACCATGGAACCGATGCTGTCGATGCTGTAGTCCGCGAACCCGATAATGCGTTCGGGACAGGCGCCCATGCAGGTGCCGCAGCGACGGCAACGCGTGGGATTGGGTTTGGGAGTCCCCTTTGCGTCGTCGTCCAGGGCGCCGAAAGGACACTCTTCCGTGCAGCGTTTGCACTGGGTGCAGCGTTGAAAGAAAAAGTCCGGAAAAGTCATGTCGCCGGAGCGCGGGTGTACGGACACGCCGCGGTTGACCGACTCGATGCACTGGATCGCTTTGAGGGCCGCACCGGAGGCGTCCTCGATGGACTCCTCCACGGACAGGGCCCTGCGAATCCCGCCGGCCGCATAGACGCCGGTGCGCTGGGTTTCATAGGGAAAGCAAATGAAGTTGGAATCCGCGTAATCATTGAAAAGCGCGTTGTCGCGGAAACCGGGGCCCTGCCGGTAGGCCAGGTTGATGACCGGGTCGTCCTTGGTTACCGGGACCATGCCGGTACCCAAAACCACCATGTCGGCCTTGACCCTGATCTTGTCGCCCAAGAGGGTGTTGTCCGCCTCCACGATCAGGCCGTTGCCGTTCTTCGTTACCGATACCACCTCGCCCTTGGTCAGAAAGATTCCCGGATCCTGCTGGATGCTTTTGTAGAAGTTTTCATTGAGTCCCGGCGTACGCATGTGCTGGTAGAAGACGTAAGCCTTGCCGTCCGCAAAATCCTCCCGTACGTACTTGGCCTGTTTCAGGGCGACCAGACTGGTTACCGAACCAGCGTAGTCGAAATCGCTGTCGCTGCCGTTGCCCGGACTTTGAATGAACACCACGGACTGGGCTTCCTTGCCGTCCGAAGGTCTTTGAATGGCGCCTTTTTGGGCTATCGCCTCGAACTGCGCATTGGTCACGACGTCCGGCAATTCCCCGTATCCCAGGTGGGAATACTCGCCGGCTTTGGGCTCGTAAGGTCGCCACCCGGCAGCCAGCACAACGGCGCCGAACAACTCGCCGTCCGGGTCGAGGGACAGGATGTCGTTTCTGCCCTTGTTGTACTCGAGGTAGGCTTCATGCTGTTTTTCCACATCCAGTTCTTTGCCGTCCGCGTCCAGCTTCATCTCTTCCGGCAGCGGATAGGGCACGTCGAAGGGGATCTTTTCACCGGGCTTTTTGAAGGTGACCACGAATTCACCCGGTTCGCCGGCAATCCTCGCAACAACCGTTTCGGTTTTGACCGTGATTTTATCCTCTGCATCCACCTTCTTGATCAGGGAATCGACCACAGGCGGTATCAGATCTTCGTAGGGAACTTCCGTGGGCAGCTGCTTGCGCCAGTTGATAGCGTTGCCGCCCAGGCCCGCCTCTTTCTCGACAATGGTCACATCATAGCCGGTTTGGGCGGCATCCAGAGCTGCCGACATACCGGTAACCCCGCCACCGATGACCAGGATTTTTTTGCTGAGGGACTCCACGATGTGCGGTTCGGGCAGAGCGATCTTCCCCACCCTGGCCATGCCCATCTTGATATAGTCTTCGGCCAGCATCAGGAGACGGTCGTAATGCTCGCCATCCCCTTTCTGCTCCTCGGTCAGGGCTGGATATTCAGAACGCGGGTGCGACCACACCACCTGTTCGCGCAGGTTCACACGGTCGACGATGCATCCGTCAAACTTGAAGACGTCGTAATTGACCCGCCGCGAACATGCCGCAATCACCAGCGTGTTGGTCCCGTCGGCAACGTCTTTTTTGATCAGTTCCACACCTTCCTTGCCGCAGAGAAAGGGATGTGTTTTGACAGGCAGGCCTTCTTCTTCAGGAGCGGCGCACAGATCCTTCATGTCGAGCGCATCCCCGATGCCACAGCCTTCGCAAATATATACACCATATTTTTTATCCATGGATTACCTCCTACCTCCTCACCAGAGTTTGAATCGCTTTCAGGGCCATACCGGTTGCATTCTGATTGGACGACACGACGTCAGCCGGCTTGTTGGCGCATCCTGCTGCAAACATACCGCCTTTGGCGAAATCATTGATGATAAAGCCGTCCTCGTTGTACGTAAGATCGGCCGGCAGTTTCGTGTTGGCCGCCGTGGGCTGCATACCGGTCGCCAGGACCGCCATATCGACGGTCTGATGTATCTTTTCACCGGTAACGGCGTTTTCAGCTACGACCGTGATATTTTTCGATTCGGGGTCTTCGCTCACCTCGGCAACCTTGCCTTTGACAAAAAAGATGTTTTCGTCTTTTTTGAGGTTGTCGTAAAACTTTTCGTAGCGGTAGCCCGGCGCCCTCAGGTCGATGTAGAAGATGTAGATTTTGGCCTCGGGATATCTTTCACGGACGTACGTGGCCTGTTTCATGGATGCCATGCAGCAGATGTAGGAGCAGTAGGGCAGATGGTTCTCGTCACGCGAACCGGCACACTGTACAAAAGCGACGCTTTCCGGCTCCTTGTCGTCCGACGGGCGCAGGATTTTCCCCCTGGTGGGGCCATTGGGCGCAGCCAGCCGCTCCATCATCATATTGGTGATGATATTGGGATACTGGCCGAATCCCAGGGTGTCGATTTTAGTGGCGTCGTAGGGTTCCCATCCCGTCGCCCACACCACCGCACCGACCTGCAGATCGATGGTCTTCGTTTCCATGGCCAGATCGACGGCGTCATACTTACAGGCTTCTTTGCATTTCTGGGCATCGTCGGTACCGATGATCTGGGGAGAAATGACATAGCGTGACGGAAAAGCCATTTCAAAGGGCAGGTACGCGCCTTTGACCTTTTTCATGCCGAAATCGAAATCGCTCTCGATCTCGGTTTCACAGGCAGCCGCGCACTCGCCGCAGCAGGTACAGTTCTCGTTGACATACCTGGGTGACAGTTCGATGGAAACGTCGTAGCTGCCGGGGGTGCCGCTCACCTTGGTCACCTGCGCCAAGGTAAACACCTTGATCCGCGGATTGTCCTTGATTCTCCTGAAGTTGATTTCCAGACCACAGGTCGGGGGGCAGAGTTTCGGAAAATACTGATTCAACTGCGACACTCTTCCACCGAGGTAAGGATTTTTTTCGACCAGGAACACTTCGTGCCCCACTTCGGCAGCTTCCAGGGCTGTGGTCAAGCCGCTGATCCCGCCGCCTACCACCAAAATGCCTCCACTAGCAGGGGCTGCTTTGTCTTCTGTCATACTATCCCTCCGTGTTTAAAAGCTTAGTTTATTTAATAACAACAATATATTAAGCGGTACCCTTCTGAAACGTGCAGCACTTGCCTGGAATATGCGGCATACTCCAACCGAGAGCTTCACGCTCCAGACCTGTTGGATATAGCCCGGAAAGTATGGATGCCATGTTAATAAAAACCTCCAGGCGTCTTGCGACACCTGGAGGTATATTGCATCGACTAGAACATCGTCGACTGTTGATTAATCCGGAATGATCTGAATGTAGTCTCTCTTGAAGACATCCCATTCCCCTGCTTTCGGATCATATTTGGAGTTGACGAAGGCGAACCAGTTCTCGTCATCCTGGCCGGGATAGTCGGCCTGATAGTAGAAACCGGGGTAGCGGGTTTCTTTACGGAACTGGATGTGGCGCAGGTGAGCCTCGACCGTCCAGATGCGGTGCTCGATCTCCCAGCATCGCATAAGCTCATGCAGGTCGCCGGCCGCCAGCTTTTCGCAGTCTTCGCGCATGACCTGCAGCAGCTCCATGACGATCTCCAGGTTCTTGCTGGTGGTCATGTAGTAGGTGGCCGTTCCACCGCCGTACTCGTTGGTTGCCTTCATGAGGCGCAGCGCCATGCCGGCCGGTTTCACGTAGGCCGGGTTGACGTCTTCCATGGTGGTGTAAGCGCAGTTGTCCAGGTAGGTCCTGACCGGTTTGTAAACCAGATCGACCAGTTCCTCGTTGGACCTGGCCAGAGCGGGAGTGAAATCAGCATGGTCCTTGGCAAAACGGACAGCCTGCTTGATGGCCATGCGGCCCTCGGCATGTGATCCGGAGGAGAACTTGTGGCCGGAGCAGCCCACGCCGTCACCGGCGGTGAAGAGGCCGTTGACCGTGGTCATGCGGTTGTAAACCTTGCCGTTGTCGGCCTTGATCTTGTAAGCATCCGGTATCCAGTCAAGGTCCGGACCGGAGGTCCAGAGGCCGCAGCATCCGGAGTGAGACCCGAGCAGATACGGTTCGGTGGGCATGACTTCGGAGTTTTTCTTTTCAGGCTCGGTGTCGGTCGCACACCACAGGTTGGCCTGGCCGCAAGTCATGTCAAGGAAGTCTTCCCAGGCTTCCGACTCGAGATGCTTGAGCTCTTTCTTGTCCATGGTTTCACCAAGCGCTGCCAGAGCGCTAACCGTGTCCATGAGGATCGGACCGCGGCCCTCTTTCATCTCGAACAGCATCAGGTGGTTACGCAGACAGGTCGGGGTGATGGCGGCCGTCCCGTAGGGAGCGTATTTTTCCAGCTCGGCTTTGGCGGCGTCGCTGCCGGCAAAGGCTTCGCCCAGACCGTTGAGGGTTTTGGCCTTGAAGAGCAGGAACCATGCGCCCACAGGACCGTAACCGTCTTTAAAACGGGCCGGGGTGAAGCGGTTTTCCATCATGGAGAGTTCGGCACCGACCTTCATGCACATGGTGTAGGTTGAACCGGCATTCCATACGGGATACCAGGCACGGCCCTTGCCTTCGCCGACGGAACGGGGCTGGTAAATGTTTACCGCACCGCCGCAGGCAACCATCATGGACTTACACTTGATGATGTAGACCTTGTTTTCACGAACGGAGAAACCGACGGCGCCGGCAATCGTGTTTTCTTTGTTGGCGTCCAGCAGCAGCTCGACGATGAAGCAACGCTCGATGACGTTGTCTTCGCCGATGGCTTTCTTGGCAGCTTCAGCCACGATTCTTTTATAGGATTCGCCGTTGATCATGATCTGCCATTTACCGGTGCGTACCGGGGTGGCGCCTGATTTCAGCGTACCCATCTTCTGGCCTTTCTTGCCGTCCAGGTTTTTCCCCTCGTCGTCTTTCTTCCAAACCGGAAGTCCCCACTCCTCGAACAGGTGAACGGAATCGTCCACGTGGCAACCCAGATCGAAAATCAGGTCTTCGCGGACGATGCCCATCAGGTCGTTGCGGACCATACGGACATAGTCATCGGGGGTGTTGTCGCCGATATAGGTGTTGATGGCGGACAGACCCTGAGCCACGGCGCCACTTCTTTCCATGGCGGCCTTGTCGCACAGCAGAACAGTCTGGTCGTCGCCGAGCCATTTCTTTACCTCAAATGCAGATCCGCAGGCAGCCATGCCGCCGCCGACGATCAAAACGTCAACTTCACGTTCTTCGACTTCAGGATCCCTAACGGCCTTGAGTTCGCCTTTGGGTTTATTCGGTAATGCCATATTCTATCCTCCTTAAACGGTTATCTATCTGTGTTGATTCTGATTTACTGAATGTTCCGAAAAAAACCCCGACTAGACGGTCGCCTGAGGTGTCGGGATGGTGTAACCGTCCGCCTCTTCCGTTGACAGCAGGCCGCTCTCGATGTCCTGACCTTTGAGGTCGGCATATTCGTTGGCAGCACCTTCAGCAGTTGTCCGGATGGGGAACTTGAAGCGTTTGATGGTCCCGTTTCTGAACTTGCAGGTCCACATAACGTCTTCGGTACCGAGCATTGGCATTACGCTGCTTCCCAGCGGTACGAAATCCGAGTACCCGCGAACTTCGATAGCCTGGGTGGGGCAAATTTTCACACATGAAAAACATTCCCAGCACTGATCCGGCTCCTGGTTGTAAGCTTTCATTTCGTTGGGCTCGAGAACCATCAGGTCGTTGGGACAAATGTACATACAAGCCGTTTTGTCCCCGCCCTTGCAGCCGTCACATTTTTCCTGAATTACAAAACTTGGCATTTACAATACCTCCTGAGTTTTTTTTTGTAAAAAATCTCACTATTCAATTTACGTTAACTTTTTCCTCAAATATGGAAACAACTCTTAGCCGTCACACCTCCCTTCTAGTCCAAAATCGTGATATTTTGGCCAATTTTTTATCTTCCCTCCTAGTTTGGCTATAATATTTTCCGATCTGTTTGCACTGAAATATTATAGATTTGAACGCCGTTTTCAACGGTGACGAAAATCATTCGCCGATTTTTGAAAAAAACTAGTTTTTCTTTAAAAATCAGCAGGATATAAGCAATCCAAGATAGAATCAATATCATTCAGCATTGGGCTTGTCAAGAACTTTTGGGCCTTGAAATTTCAAATATCCCGTTTTGAGGCCTCCCGGTCCTGACAGGCTCAATATGTTGATTTTTTTTTGTATTTTTCACCATATATTGTAGTCGCCGGTCGAAATGTTCCCTTCGCAGGATCGTTTCTCTCAACCGCCCATCTTTCTGTTGACTTTCGCCGGCAATCCGGCTTCAACAGGGGTCATGGAAAACGAATTCACACCCTTGGATCTCGACCAAGCCTTCCGGTTTGACCGCCATCAAAACGTCTCCCTGCTGCGCCTCGGGCACGGATATGTCGAACGGTTGTTAGGTGGAACCCTGTGAGCCGTAAAGTCGCGCTGGTGCTCGGAGCCGTCAAGGGCATTGGAATGGGCGTCGGGCTTGCCCTCGCCCGCCAGGGCATGGACGTCGCTCTGACCTATTACGATTGGGAAGAAAGCCTTGCAAAGATGCAGGCGGCCTTTCGGGAAACCAACGCCGATCACCTGATCATCCGGGCCGACCTGCGGGAGACCGATGGCATACCCAGCGTCATCGAGCGGGTCCTCGAGCGTTTTGGGCGCATAGACATTCTCATCAACAACATCGAACGCGGCGGGTGGCCCATCGTGCACGGAGCGTACACCGAGGACCAGTGGGATCTCGAACAGGCGACCACCCTGCGCGCCAAGCAGTGGCTGTTTTCAGCCGCCCTCCCGCACCTCAGGGCATCCGGCGAAGGCGCCGTGATCAACATCTCATCCATCGCGGGCATCGTGGGAAGAAGCGGACCGGCCAGCCTGGTGTTCAACGACGGCTACGCGGCCGCCAACCGCGGCATCTCGATGCTGACGGAAACCTGGGCGCGACTGGGCGCCCCCGATGTCCGCGTCAATGAAATCATGCTGGGCCTTTTCGAGACCAGGCATGCGGAAGGCACCCGCGGCTGGGGGCTGCTGTCTGAAAAGCAGAAGGCCGCGTTGGTGGAGCACACCCTGCTTGGCCGCACCGGTAGGATTTCCGATATCGTCAAAGCGGTCGATTTTCTAATCAACGGCGCCCCGTACATGACCGGAACCGTATTGCGTCTCGACGGCGGATACGTTCTTGGAGGGGAGAAGATTCTGCCCATGCCGGAGGGCATCCTCTGATGCCGGCTTATGGCTTGTGGCTGGTAGCGGGTGGCAGATGGTTACCCTGCGACACGCCGTGGAAAAGCAGACAACCACCGAACGATCGTCACCGCGGTCGGATCTTCTTCGACGTAATCCCCCACACAAACAGTTTGACCCAGTCAAAACCGAATTTCAGCAACTCCAGGTCATCGGATTTTATCCTTTTCAAAAGGGCGGTCTTGACCCTGTAGCGTTTGAGGAAGCTGCTTCCCCACACGAACTCGCGGAAACGGTCGATGTTGTACGTCGCCATGAAAGCCATTTTGGCCCTGGCCCCTTCGGGGCCTTCGCGCCCCCAGGGGTCCCGCTGAAAAAGGGCCTTGATCCGTGACCACTCGAGGGTCATCTTGTTGTACCGTTCGGCTTCCTGGTCGGCAGCCCATGTCGCGGCGGTCCAGGACCGATCCTCGTGCTGCCCCATGCAGAAATCGGGCGGACGGAAAAAGCAGACCAGCCGGCTCTCTCCAGGATCCGCCCCCCGATACAACCCCTGTTCCACCGGAAACGTGCGGCATGAGTCCGGACGATCCGCGTAGACCCGACACCCCGCTTCCGACAGCCAGGGGCAGGTTTTTTCCGCATTGTCCGCCATCCTCAACAAGATGTCCGGAAAAAAACTCCCCTCCCGCAGCACCACATCCACGTAGCGGTCGATAAACGCGTCCGAGGTCACTCCCAGGGCGGTTTTCAACCGCAGCACATCGTAGGGATAGAGAAACAGATTGAGGTTTCGGCAGCATCGATTGAAACAGGAGATATCAGGATGGCAGCGGAATTTAAATGTGTCTCCCGCTTTGATGAATCGCCCGGGCAGACTTTCGAGATCGTCGGTGGTAATTGATTTCATAATAATTGTCAAACTGACGTTTCACCCCTTCCCAGCATGGGTCATTAGAACGTCCCGATCATTTCGGCAATCGTCAGCTTCAAACCGCCATTTACGCCGGCGGTCACCCGAAACGCCTTCTCCAGATGGGCCATCGCCTTGTAAAATGGCGTGCGGTCCAGGGAAAATTCGACACCGCATTGCCTCTGCACCTCAAAGGAAGCACAGCCGGCCCCCCGCACGATTTTTCCCCCGGGATGGTGCAGTTCGTGCGGTATACCATGCAGGCGGCAAATCATGGGACGGTACGCATAAACAACGCAACGCCCATCCCCATTCAGGGGGCACCACACCGTCACCGGGCTGCCCGCGGCGTCCGCCGCCGCATATTTCCTGCGGTTTTCGCCGGCCTTTTTTTTCACGACTTCCTTTTCCCGGGCCGTCAGTTCCATAACCCCCCTGTAGATCGACAGGTACTCGAGAAAGGTGTGATGGTGAAAACGCGTCCTGCAGCAGTTTTCTTCACACCCCCGGCACACGAAACCGCAGCGTTCGGCTGCCTCCGCATAGCCTGCATCCATGGCCTTGAAAACCAAAAACAGCCGGTCTAACCAGGTCGACAGTCTGTCGGGGTCCTCTCTTATTCTGTCGATGGCGGCACGCATTCAAACCTGCGGCATGGGAAAAAACAGACGTTCGTAAAGTGCCATGGCATAGCGGTCGGTCATGCTGGCAATGAAATCGCAAACGACTCTTTCGCGGGTGCCCCCATTGCGGTAGATGCCGCCCATTTCCATCGCGGCGAGCTCGCTTTCCAGCATGTCGTCATGGTCGAGAAAGTAGGCGTACAGTTCCGAAAGAATTTTCTTGGCCTTGATAAATTCATTGTGCACGAGCGGCGATCGGTACACGTTCTCGTACAGAAACTGCCGCAGAATCGTCATGGCGCCGAACACTTCGTCGCTCATGCCGAGCACCAGTTCGTTGCCCTCGACCCTGCTCGAAAAAACAAGATCGTTGATCATGGTGGCGGCCCGCTCCCAGTGCGTGCCTCCCAGAATTCGCACACACGCCTCGGGTACCTGCGCAGCGGCCACCACCCCGCTGCGGATGGCATCGTCCAGATCATGGTTGAGATAAGCCATAATGTCGGCAACCCGGACCACCCGGCCTTCGATGGTGCCGGGCAGCTCCTCCGGGTCGTCGGGGATAATTTTTCCATACCCTTTGGAGTGTTTTAAAATCCCGTCGCGAACCTCCCAGGTGAGGTTGAGGCCGTTGCCGTCGTTTTCCAACACCTCGACTACCCTCAGGCTCTGGGAGTGGTGAGAATAGCCGGGTGAAAATATTTCCTTCAGCACCGTTTCGCCGCCGTGCCCGAAAGGCGTGTGCCCGATGTCATGCCCCAGGGCAATCGCCTCGGCCAGGTCTTCGTTCAAAAACATGGCGCGGGCGATGGTCCTGGCTATCTGCGCAACCTCCAGCGTATGGGTCAACCGGGTCCGGTACTCGTCCCCCAAAGGCCGCAGAAAGACCTGGGTTTTGTGTTTCAGCCGCCTGAACGCATTGGAATAGACGATGCGGTCCCGGTCCACCTGGAAGGCGGTCCTGATGGGGCAGGCGGCCTCGGTCGATTCCCGCCCCCTTGAATTGGCGCTCTGGCACCCGAAAGGGGACATAAAATTTTTTTCCCGCTTTTCAAAATTTTCCCGAATGGACATTCCGTCTGGCATGGCATGCATCTCCGGCAAAAGCCCCACACCGTTTTTCGAAGGCAAGCGAAAATCCCGTCATTCCGGCGGGTCGACGTGGTGCTTCACCATACTGAAATTAAAAACAAACCATCAATTAATAATTACCATGTTGTTTGTGTCCCCTTGAGGTTTACAACGGCACCTGGAAACATTAACATAAATACATCAGCTTAGGTCAAGCGTTTCAAACGCTACGCATGATCAAAATCAAAAACAGCCGCGAAAAGGCATTTTTCCATGCGTCTGATGAAGAGTCATAAAGCCTTGAGCGGCAAAAAGCAAAAAGAAACGCACCCAATACCGCAGCCGGGTATCCCTAACCGGAGCGTGACCGCGTTTTAAACCGACAGGAGCGCCGAAGATGAAGGGACACCATTTGATACTGGGTGAACTCAGCGACACCATCACCGGTGAAACCCTTCAGGACACCCACGATGAACGGTATCGGCAGAAAATCGCCGCCCTGCTGGTGAATGAGAAGGGGTTCTCCCGGAGAGAGATCAAGCCGCGGCTGCCGTTGAAAATAAAGGCCGGGGAAAAATGCGCCGTTATTCCGGTCGATTTCGGCATATATCTCGACGAAACATGCTGCATGCTGATCAAATACGGACCGGGGTCGCTGGTGACGCGCCACCGTCCGGCCCTGGCGGCTTCCCGCCTGCTGGTTGCCTATCAGATCCCCGTTGTGGTCGTGACCAATGGTGTGGAGACCGATGTGCTCGACGGCCACACCGGTAAAATAACGGCCCGGGGGTTCGATGGCATCCCCGACAGAGCCGCGCTGCTGCAACGCGTGGAAGGGGTGCATTTCACCCCGGTCCACCCTGCAAGGGCCGAAAAGGAATCCCGAATCGCTTACGCCTTCGAGGTGGACGGCAGTTGCCCCTGTGACGACACGATCTGCAAAATAACCGGTTGACGGGCAATCGAAAAAGATGGTTGGCCGTCAACCGGTTATTTTGTATATACGCCATTAATTGGCGTGCCGGCGGAAATGATCTTTCTAAATTTGCCATATAGGTTTTCATTCTAAACAGTTCCTTTGCATCCAATGCCGGTAGCGCCGGCCGGGAATGAAGGGCGTATGCAGCACGAATTTTTCATGCAAGCGGCCTTGAAAGAGGCTGAAAAAGCATTATTATCCGGTGAATTTCCTGTCGGCTGCGTGGTGGTCAGCGACGGCCGCATCATTGCCAAAGGCTCCCGCAGCGGAACCGCCGGCCCATCGGCCAATGAACTGGACCACGCGGAAATCGTGGCTCTGCGGCAGGTCGATGGCCTGAAGGGTGCGCCGGATCCATGCACAATGACCATTTACAGCACCATGGAGCCGTGCCTCATGTGTTTCGGCGCTATTCTGATCAACGGCATCGAACGGATTGTCTATGCCTATGAAGATGTGATGGGAGGCGGTACCCGCTGTCCGCTGGACGCCATGCCCCGGATTTACAGCAACAAAAATATTTCTATTGTTTCCAATATATTGAGAAATGAAAGCCTCGACCTTTTCAAAACGTTTTTCTCGAATACAGATAACACCTATTGGCGGGGCAGCCTGCTGGCCGAATACACCCTGGCCCAGTAGAGAAATTATTTTTATTGCATTTTTTTCTTGCATTTCCTAAGGTTGTTGTATAAGCGACTATCGAAAAATTGTTGGTTGTTTTTTCAATGAATGCAGAAACATCTGGAGTTGGATCATCAATACGCGCCATTTCCGGTCAGCCCGGTTAGGGAGGTGAAAGTATAGTTTTCCCAAGACGAACAAACAGGCCGCAACGTTCTGACAGAACCAATATCAACAAGAACATCAGAGCGAAGGAAGTCAGGGTCATCGACCCCGACGGTGAACAGATCGGCGTTATTCCAACGTATAAAGCGCTTGCCATCGCCGGCGATCACGGTTTGGATCTCGTGGAGGTTTCGCCCAACGCGAATCCCCCCGTCTGTAAAATCATGGACTACGGACGGTACAAGTACGAGCAGACAAAAAAACAGCAGGAGGCGAAGAAGAAGCAAAGCACTTTTCAGGTGAAAGAGATCAAAATACGCCCGAAAACCGGAGAACACGACCTGAACACCAAGTTGAACCATATCAAGCGGTTCATCGACAAAAAGGACAAGGTCAAGGTCACCGTAATTTTCAGGGGACGGGAAATAACCTTGTCCAACAGGGGACGGGAACTGCTTCAGCTTATTGCCGAAAGTGCCGAAGAATTTGCCAGCGTGGAACAGGCTCCCAAGTTCGAGGGCAGAATCATGACCATGGTGCTGGCTCCCAAATAAAACCTGTTTACATTATCTATTATACGAACCACCCCACTGAAGCGATAGGCACCTGGTAGGCGCTGCGGCGCTCAACGAGCGGTCTGCAACCTCATTGATGACAATAATTCTGGCGTGGGCTGACACACGGTAGCGATGCTCACGCCATCTATTTTTTTAAAAAGGAGTGAACTGAACATGCCGAAAATTAAAACCAATCGGGCTGCAGCCAAGCGGTTCCGCAAAACTGGATCGGGCAAATACGCCTTCTCGAAATCACATGCCAACCACATCCTGACCAAAAAGACCACCAAACGCAAACGCGCCCTGAGGCAGGGGCAGTTGGTCAAGAAGTCCGACATGAAGGAAGTGCGGCTGCTGCTGCCCAACTAACCAACCGTCGTATAACGAATAACGTTTTCAGGAGGAATATATCATGCGGGTTAAAAGAGGATTCAAGGCGAGACATCGCCGTAAAAAAGTGCTGAAGCTGGCCAAGGGGTTTCGCGGCGGTCGCAGCAAGCTTTTCAGGACGGCGGCTGACGCCGTGGACAAGGCGCTCATGTATGCATACCGTGACCGCCGGGCCAGAAAGCGCGATTTCAGGCGGCTGTGGATCACGCGGATCAATGCTGCGGCGCGTATGAACGACATCTCTTACAGCAAATTCATTCATGGCCTGAAAAGGGCCGAAATTGAACTCGACCGCAAGGTTCTGGCCGAACTGGCGGTTTCGGACCCGGCCGGCTTCGCGAAAATAGCCCAGCTTGCTGCTCAAAACGCCTGACAACGGATTCACCGTGGATAGCTTAGATCAAACCGAAAAAAGGGCCCTCGACGAATTGGGTGCGGCTGCAACCGTGGAAGCCGTCAATACCCTCGGTGTGCAGTACCTGGGCCGCAAAGGCGTGATTACCGGCTTTTTGAAAAACATCGCCAGCCTCCCCAAGGAAGAAAGGCCCGCCGCCGGAAAAAAGGCCAACCGGGTCAAAGGGGCCCTGGAGCAAGCCATCGAAAAAGCGCGCAAACGGATCGAAACGGCGATGGCGGACAGCGTCGACCGTTTGGACGTATCGCTCCCGGGAAGCCCTTCGCTTGCCGGTGCATTGCATCCGGTCACCCAGATATCCCAGCAAATCTGCAGCATCTTCAACAGCCTGGGATTCGATATCGCAGAAGGTCCGGAAGTCGAGACGGACTACTACAACTTCGAAGCGCTCAACTTCCCCAAAGATCATCCGGCCAGAGATATGCAGGACACCTTTTTCGTGTCTGAGGATGTCGTTCTCAGGACGCACACGTCACCCATGCAGATCCGCATCATGGAAAAAACACAGCCGCCCGTACGGGTGGTGGTTCCCGGCAAGGTGTTCCGCTGCGACTCCGACCTGACCCACACGCCCATGTTTCACCAGGTCGAAGGGCTTCTCGTGGATCGCGGCATCTCCTTCGGGGACCTCAAAGGCATTCTGACAGCCTTCGTCCATCAGATGTTCGATGACCAAACAAGCCTCCGATTCCGTCCCAGCTTCTTTCCTTTTACGGAGCCCAGTGCCGAAGTGGACATCCTCTGCGTCATGTGCCGGGGCAAAGGGTGCCGGGTCTGCTCCCACACCGGATGGATTGAAATTCTCGGCTCGGGAATGGTCCATCCCGCTCTATATGAAAATGTGGGCTACGACCCCGACCTTTACAGCGGATTTGCCTTCGGCATGGGTGTGGAGCGCGTTGCCATGCTGAAATTCGGCATCGACGACATCAGAAAATTTTTCGAAAACGACATCCGCTTCTTAAATCAATTTTAACACCGGGTTAAACAGATACCGCCGCACTGCAGGACGCGTGAGCCACTTAAGCCGGTAAGGGGTAATGTATAGATGAAAGTGAGTCTCAGTTGGCTGAAGGCATTCGTGTCGGTTGACATGACGCTGGAGGAGTTGACCCACGACCTGACCATGGTGGGGTTGGAGGTGGAGGGCGTGGCCGACCGGTACGCCTATCTCGACAACGTGTTTGTCGGCCGCATCACCGCCGTCAAAGACCATCCCAATGCGGATCGGCTCAAGGTATGCGACGTTGCTCTGAAAAACGAAACCCGCAGGGTCGTCTGCGGAGCCCCCAATGTGGTCGACGGCATGCTGGCCCCTTTAGCCCTGCCCGGAACCCAGCTGCCCGACGGCACCGTCCTGAAACAGGGAATCATCCGGGGTGAGGCCTCGGAAGGCATGCTTTGCAGCGAAACCGAGCTCGCACTTGGCGAGGATGCGTCCGGCCTCATGGTGCTGAATGAAGACCTCCCCGTGGGAGAGAACCTGGCCGTGGCCCTCAACCTATCGGATCCGGTGCTGGAAATCGACCTCACACCCAACCGTCCCGATTGCCTCAGCATTATCGGCACGGCCAGGGAGGTCGCCGCCATTCAGGGCCGCAAAATCAGCGTCGAACCCGTAACGCTGGCCGATGCCGGGCACGAGATCGACCGCCACACCTCCGTTACGGTTGAAGCGCCGGACGACTGCCCCCGCTACACGGCTCGCCTGCTGGAAAATATCATTGTGGGCCCGTCACCCCAATGGCTGCAAAACAGACTGATTTCCGTCGGCCTCCGGCCGATTAACAATATCGTCGACATCACCAACTTCGTCCTGATGGAGTACGGACAACCGCTGCATGCCTTCGATTTCGACCGCCTGGCGGAAAACCGCATCGTCGTGCGCAAGGCGGAGGCCGGTGAAAAATTCACCACCCTCGATGGCAAGGAACGCGAATTGTCCGCAGGCATGCTGTTGATATGCGACGGTGAAAAACCGGTGGGACTGGCAGGCATCATGGGGGGCCTGAACTCTGAAATCGAAAGCACCACCACGAGGGTCCTCATCGAGAGTGCCTATTTCAACCCGACGAGCATCCGTAAAACAGCCAAGACGCTGGGATTGAACACGGATGCATCCCACCGCTTCGAACGCGGCATCGACCCGGAAACGACGCCGGTGGCCCTGGACCGGGCGGCAAAGCTGATGATGGAGCTGGCCGGCGCCACCCTGGTCGACGGGGCTATCGACGCCAAAGCGGTTATCCCCCAACCGGCACCGATCGTACTGACCCTAGCGGAAACGAACCGTCTTTTGGGGACCGACCTCGATCGTGAAGCGATCAAACGCCAGTTGAAATCGATCGAATTCAAGGTTGAAAACGGACCCGGCAAGGACCTCACGGTGACCGCCCCGACCTTTCGCGTCGACATCACCCGTACCGTCGACCTCATCGAAGAGGTTGCCCGGCTAACCGGCTACAACAACATCCCCGCCACACATCCACTGGTGCCTGCGGAGACGCGCCGGCCGTCGAAAGCCCTGACGGAAAGGGACCGCATCAAGCGCATCATGACGGGTTTCGGCTTCTCCGAGGCCATCAATTACAGCTTCATGGACAGCCGGATGTGCGACAGCCTGAACCTGACGCGTGAAGACTCCCGACGAAATTTCGTAGAAATCCTGAACCCGCTGACCGAAGACCAGACGGTTATGCGCACCTCCATCATACCCGGCATGATCAGGTCTATGCACCGCAATATCAGCCGTCAGATAAAGCGGATCAAGCTTTTCGAAGTGGGTAAAATCTTTATCCGGAAAGCAACCGCCGCACTGCCTGATGAAACCGAGATGCTCGGCGCCATTCTGTCGGGGCCGGTGAGCCCGCCCCACTGGAATGCGACGGAAAAACCGTTTGATTTTTATGATATGAAGGGAATCGTCGAAGGATTGCTGAACGCCCTGAATGTCGACAACATCGCCTACACCGCCATGCCGGACGATCGGTGTCGCTACACGCGCCCCGGACACACCGCCCGGATTTTGCACGAAGACGCGGACGTTGGCCTGGTGGGGGAATTGCAGCCCGACGTAATGCAGGTCTTCGATTTGAAACAGAACGCATATATTTTCGAACTCGATCTGACCCGGCTTTATGAAGCCATTCCCGCATTCATCCAGGCACGTGACATCCCGCGATTCCCGGCAATATCCCGCGATGCCACCATTATCATCGATCGGGATATCGAGGCCGGCAACATCCTGGAATGCGTCCGCGAAATGGATGAAACCCTTGTTGAAAATGTGCTGGTTTTCGATGTGTTCACCGGGGACCCCATTGCCGAAGGGAAAAAAAGCATCTCTTTCAGGATCACCTACAGATCCCATGCAGAAACCCTGGAAGACGAGCGGGTCAACCGGCTCCACAAAGAGATCACCTTCAAGGTTATTCAAAAATTCGACGCCGGGCTTCCCGAATAATAATGGTTACCCAATTATTATCATACGCCGTTGCGCGACTCTTGTTGACTTGGGGATTATTATACGTATATAATCAACTGCTTGCAGTCCAGAGAATAGAAGGGCCTAACTTCTTCGAGCTTCGGGGCTGGTAAGGATTGCCCTTTGTCGGGGGGTGTGCCATACCTTTTTGGGGTTGATAGATCCAAAGATCTTTCTGTGTGAAGGCGCGGTAAAATGAAAAACGCACCCATCGTCATTCCAGACAAATTTTATTTCAAAATTGGAGAGGTCGCGGCACTCTTAGAGCTGCCGACGCACGTGCTCAGGTTCTGGGAATCCGAGTTTCATCGCATCAAACCCAAGCGAACCTCTGCGGGGCAACGCCTTTACAGGAAAAAAGACGTCGAGCTCATCCTTGAAATCAAACACCTTCTGTACGAAAAAAAATACACCATTCCCGGGGCAAAAAACTATTTGAAAAACCGGCGCGCACGGCAACACCCCCAGGCCCCGACCTTTGACGACATTCTGCGGGAACTCTCCTCCATCCGCCGGCTTCTCGACTGATGCGAACCCGTTTTCATCATTTATCGCGAGAATAGTGAAAACCTGTTGACAGTTCGCCATTTATGTTTTAAATATCTCTTTCTGGCAAGCGGGCATAGCTCAGTTGGTAGAGTACAAGCTTCCCAAGCTTGGTGTCGCGAGTTCGAATCTCGTTGCCCGCTCCACCAAAGCCCGTCTTTCAGGGAATCGAAAGGCAGGTGGGAAAGCGCTTTTATCTATGGGCGCCGTTGAATTTTTTATCGTATGGTTGTTTGCATGAACTGACGAAGATCTGCTGTCTACATTAAAGAGTTGCCATAGATGAGAGAAACGGGCTTTCGCCCGTTTTTTTATTTTTTTAAAAGAAATCTCTTGGCGATAGTTGCAGTAAACGAGTGAAAAAAAGAAGGAAAAAACAGGACCGCAAAACGGTCCCCTTCCCCGCGGCGAAAACGGAACGCTTTCTGGCAAAAGCCAGAGCCCTGGCGGAACCGTTGTGCCACGCGGAAGGGATGGAGCTTGTTTTCGCAGAATACCAGGCGGAACCGGCAGGAAGGATCCTGCGCCTGTATATTGACAAACCGGGTGGCGTAACCCTGGATGACTGTGTCGATATAAGCCGCCAGCTCAGCGATATTCTGGATGTCAGCCTTGAAAGCGATGATCCTTACAATCTGGAAGTCTCTTCTCCGGGGAACGATCGCCCCGTTGGGAAACTGGAAGACTTTCAACGCTTCGAGGGCCAGGCCGCCAAAATTCAGACATTGCAGCCCATTGACGGCCGGAAAAATTTCAAAGGCACCCTTGCAGGCGTCGAAAACGACATGATCAAGATCATGACCAATGGTAAAACCGTCGCTATTCAATTCGATACGATTAGCAGAGCGCGGCTTATCAATTACAATGGAGAAAGCTGATGTTGATTACAGACATAAAACGCGTTGTTGAACAGATCAGCCGTGACAAAGGCATTGATCGTGGCATTCTTATCAAAGCACTGGAAGAAGCATTACGATCCGCTGCCAGGAAAAAGTACGGCAGCAAGGTTGACATCGAGGCTCAATATGTTGAAGAAACCGGAGAGATCGAAGTCTTCCAGTTCAAGGAGGTCGTTGCCGAGGTTGTCGAGCCCGACCTTGAAATAAATCTGGAAGAGGGTCGCGAGCTGGATCCGGAATGTGAAATCGGCGACAGTTTGGGCACGAAAATGGATGCCATGACGTTTGGTCGGATAGCCGCGCAATCGGCGAAGCAGGTCATCATCCAGAAAATGAAGGATGCCGAAAGGGATGCCGTATATGCCAATTTTATCGACCGCAAGGGTGAAATCATCAACGGCATCGTCCAGCGGATCGAACGGGGCGACATTATCGTCAACCTCGGCCATACCGAAGGCATCGTTCCCGTCAGAGAGCAGGTCCCCAGGGAGTCCTACCGTCGCGGCGACCGCATCCGGGCGCTGATCCTGGATGTCCTCCTCGAAACGAGGGGGCCGCAGATACTGCTTTCACGCACACATCCGGATTTCCTTGTGCACTTGTTCAAAACGGAGGTTCCGGAAATAAGTGAAGGCATTGTCGATATCATGGGGGCTGCCCGGGAACCCGGTAGCAGGGCAAAATTTGCCGTATCGTCCAACGATTCCGACATCGACCCGGTAGGTGCCTGTGTGGGCATGAAAGGGAGCCGGGTTCAAAACGTCGTTCAGGAGCTGCGCGGTGAAAAAATCGATATCATACCATGGCACGCGGACGCGGCCAGGTTTGTGTGCAACGCGCTGGCACCCGCCGAGATTTCGAGAGTTATCATCGACGAAGAAAACCGCTCCATGGAGGTTATCGTACCGGATGAATTTCTTTCCGTCGCCATTGGAAAGCGGGGGCAAAACGTCAGGCTGGCTTCTAAATTGACCGGCTGGCATCTCGACGTCAACAGTGAATCCCGCTACAGCGAAGCCATGAAAAGTGGTTATGACTCCCTGATCGAACTTCCCGGCGTCGGGATCAGCATGGCGGACGCGCTATATGAAAAAGGCTTTTTCTCGGCGGAGGAACTCAGCCGCGCCAGTGTTGAAGATCTCGCCACCATTCGCGGCATCGGCAACGAAAAGGCGCTGCAGCTGATCGAGGCCGCCACCCTACACCTGGAGAGTGCCGCGGCGGCGGATGAAGCCGAGCCGGTGGACGCGCAAGCGGATGGGCCGGACTCGAATGAATCATCGGACCCCGATGACATGCGATCGGATGAACCGGTGACCGGAATCCATGAATCCGAAGATGAACTGGCGGAAGAGAATTCCGAAACCAAGGATGACTAACTCAAAGCTACTTTCTATACCGTTTTAAGGGGGATGGATGGGAAAGATCAGAATATATGAACTTGCCCGGGACCTGAACATGACCAACAAACAGCTTCTCGAAAAACTGGAGGAGTTGGGCATTCCCGCCAAAAGCCACATGAGCTCTTTTGAGGAATCCGAAGTGGAGGGCATCAAGGCCAAAATCCACGGAAAAAAGCAGCCTGAACTTGTGGAAAAGCGTATTCGGCCCTCGGTGATCCGCAGGCGCAAAGTCAAGAAGGTGGTCGAGGAACCGTCTGCTGCCGAACCGGAGCCCCCAAAGGAAGCCGAGGCCGAATCTCCCGAAAAAGCGGAGCCTGTAGCCGAAGATACCGCCGCTGAAGGGGAAGTCCAGGAAGCGGCCATGGAAACCGAAGCGACCGAAGCGGCCGCTGCGACAGACGAAACCGCCGCTGCGCCCGAAAAACCGGAAGAAGAGGCGGCCGCTCCCGAAGCTGAACAAGAAACGAAAAAAGAGGTCCAGGCGGAAGCGCCCGAGGAACCATCGGAGGAAGCGCCCACGGCACCGGGGGACGAACCCGCCGTCGAAACGCCTTCCCAACCGAAGGAACCGAAGAAAAAGGCGGCCAAGCTGCGCAAAAAAGAAACGCCGGCAAAAATCATCAAGCTGCCCACAAAACCGGTACCGCCTCCCCCGGAAAAAGCCTCCGCAGTTCCGGACGGAACGCCCCCGCCCCCTCAAAGGCCGGATAACAGGGAAACCCCGACCAGGGCCAAGAAAAAGAAGGGCCGCAAGGCTGCCGTTGCGGCCGCGACCGCGGCCGACGGTGACAAGAAATTTTTCAAAAAGAAAATCTCTTTCATGAAGAAGGAGGTCGTCGAGGGCAAAGACCTTTACTCGAGCCGCGGCAAGCGGGGGCGCAAAGGCCGCAAGGGCGGCAAGACAAAACTGGAAAAGGGCCTCCAGACACAGATCACGACCCCCAAGGCCATTAAACGAAGAATTAAAATCGACGATACCATCGTTCTGGCGGAACTGGCCAAACGCATGGGCATCAAGGCCAACGAAATGATCGCCAAGCTCATGTCCCTGGGCGTCATGGCCACCGTTAACCAGACCATCGACTTCGACACGGCCGTGCTCGTATCCGCAGAATTCGGTTATGAACTGGAAAAAGCCTCGTTCGAAGAGGAGATTATTCTCAAGACCGAAACCGATGATCCTGAAAATCTCGCTGAACGGCCGCCAGTTGTCACCATCATGGGGCATGTCGACCACGGCAAAACGTCCCTTCTCGATGTCATCCGCAAAACCCGGGTGACCGAACTGGAGGCCGGCGGAATTACCCAGCACATCGGCGCATACAACGTTTCAACATCGAAGGGGCACATCGTATTTCTCGACACCCCCGGCCATGAAGCCTTTTCAGCCATGCGTTCCAGGGGAGCACGGGTAACCGATATCGTTATTCTCGTTGTGGCCGCCGACGACGGCGTCATGCCACAAACCGTGGAAGCGATCAACCACTCCAAGGCCGCCGGGGTGCCCATTATTGTCGCGGTGAACAAAATCGACAAAGCCAACGCGGAACCGGAGCGCGTGCAACGTGAATTGGCTGAAAACGGGCTGGTCCCCGAAGACTGGGGGGGTGACACCATTTTCGTCACCGTTTCCGCCAAACAAAACACCGGTATTGACACCCTGCTTGAAATGGTTCTGCTGCAGGCGGAAATGCTCGAACTGAAGGCCAATCCCGACAAGCTGGCCCGGGGCCATGTGGTTGAAGCCAAGTTGGATGCCGGACGCGGGCCGGTGGCGACGGTACTCGTTCAAGAGGGCACGCTGCATGCCGGCGACCCGGTTGTATGCGGCATCCACCACGGCAAAGTCCGTGCGTTGCTGAATGACAGGGGCCTCCAGGTTAAATCGGCCGGGCCATCCATTCCGGTGGAAATTATCGGTCTTTCCGGGGTGCCCCAGGCGGGAGACGAAATGATCTCGCTTGCCGACGAGAAAGACGCCAAGCAGGTCAGCCTTCACCGCATGCAGAAGCAGCGCTCCCTGGACCTTGCCAAAACCGGCCGCCTGAGTCTGGAGGGACTCTTTGAAAAGCTGCAGGAAGGTGAGGTCAAGGACCTCAACATAATTCTAAAGGCCGACGTTCACGGTTCGATTGAAGCCCTGCGGGACTCCTTGTCCAAGCTGAGCAATGAAGAGGTCAAAATCAACATCGTGCACGCGGCCACTGGAGCCATCACCGAATCGGACATCTCCCTGGCAACCGTATCCGACTCGATCATCGTGGGCTTCAACATCAGACCCACGGCAAAGATTCAGGATCTGGCCGAAGAAGAGCATGTGGATATCCGTTACCACAATGTCATTTACGATGTCATCAAGGAGATCCAGAACGCCATCCTGGGAATGATGTCGTCGATTTTCGAAGACCGGACACTGGGGTGGGCCGAGGTTCGCGACATTTTTCACATTCCGAAGGTGGGCGCCATTGCCGGTTGCTATGTCACCGACGGCAAATTTGAGCGCGGACAGAAAGTGCGCCTGGTTAGGGAAGGCGTGGTGATATATGACGGCAAGATCGGTTCCCTGAGACGCTTCAAGGACGACGTCAAGGAAGTCCAAAGCGGCTATGAGTGCGGCATCGGTATTGAAAACTTTAACGACATCAAGCTCGGCGACACCATCGAGTGCTACTTCACCGAGGAAATCAGGCCGGAACTCGACTGATGGTGATCGGCATTGGCGTCATAAAATTTCGTATTCATGACTGCCGGTCCCTGAAAGTCAAACGCAGCGTTGTCAGGGCCATCATCGGCCGCATTCGCAACCGTTTCAATGCGTCGGTCGCCGAGGTGGGCGCCAATGACATCTACGACAGGGCGGAGGTCGGATTCGCTCTAGTGGGCACCGACCGGAGGCATATCAACGCCAAGGCCGACAAGCTGCTGAATATGATCGATGATCTTGGATTGGCCGAATTCGTTGACAGCGAACTGGAGATTATTACCTTATGAAACCTTTTTCCCGTTCCGACAGGGTCGGCGGGCTGATACAACGAGAGTTGTCGAATCTCTTGCAAAAAAATGTCAGCGATCCGCGCCTCGAGGGCACGATCATCACGGGCGTGAAGATGTCGCGGGACTTGAGAATTGCCAAGATATATTTCACGTCTCACGGTGGTAAGACGCAAAGCCAGGCCACGGCGGAGGGCTTTAAAAGCGCTCTCGGATACGTAAAGCGTCACCTTGCAGACAAGCTGGGTCTGAGGTACATGCCGGCGCTGCAATTTTACTATGACGAATCGTTCGACTATGGAGCAAATATCGACAAGCTCCTGCAAACAGCCAAGAAGCAAGCCGTAAAATAGCATGGACAAAATCATCACGCAGCTGAAAGAAAGCCGTAACGTACTGGTCACCAGCCATATCAATCCGGATGGCGATGCCATCGGTTCACTCGTTGCCATGGGGTTGGCCTTGAAGTCCTACGGGATCAAGGCTGTCCTTTTCAACGAAAGCGCCATTCCGGCGGTGTACCGGTTTCTGCCGGGGGTCGCATTGATTACCCGCCGTTATCCGCAGAAATGCCGCTTTGACACGGCGGTCGTTCTGGACTGCGGCAATCTGGACCGGGTCGGCAGGGCTGCCGCCACGGTGTCCGACATTCCGGCGGTCGTCAATATTGACCACCATGTCACCAACGACGGGTTTGGAACCCGGCAGATAATCGACCCCAACGCGTGTGCCACGGCGGAGATTGTCTACCGCCTGGTGAAAGCCATGGGAATCGAGATCGACCAATCGATGGCGACATCGATCTATACCGGTATTATAACGGATACCGGCTCATTTCGCTTTTCCAATACAAACCATGCCGCCTTTGCCATTTGCGACGAAATGGTTAAATTGGGTGTGCAACCGTACAAAGTGGCGCAACATGTATACGGAACCTATTCGCTGGGCAGGATCAAGTTGTTGAACCTGGCCCTTGAATCCATCGAAATCACGCGCAACGGTAATGTGTCCATGATGATGCTCACGCAACAGATGCTGAACGAAACCGGAACCCATCCGGAGGATGCGGACGGCCTCATCAATTACGCCCGGCGGATCGAGGATGTCAAAATGGCTGCCCTGATCCAGGAACGGAGCAACGGCGGCAATGGTGCCGGGGGGGAGAAACAGTTTCACGTCAGCCTGCGTTCCGATGGCTCGGTGGATGTTGCCGCCATTGCTTCCGGGTTCGGCGGCGGCGGACATCCGAACGCTGCCGGTTTCGGTATCAAGGCAACGCTTACGGACGTGAAAAATAAGATTGTTCAATTGTCTGAAACCATTTGACCCCCCTGAATTTGTATCCCCACTGCCGGCTGCGGCGGTGCGGACCGGGACGCGGTTGAAACAGCACGACACTCACGATTCATTTCGGAAGCTTATGCCGGGAGATGGCACATACCGCGGTGATGGCATTGTCGCCATCGACAAGCCCGAAAAGATGTCTTCCGCCAGGGTAGTGGCCCGCGTAAAAAAAGCTTTGGGAGCCAGGAAGGTGGGGCACACGGGTACGCTCGATCCTTTTGCTACGGGCGTGCTGATCTGCTGCATCAACCGCGCGACCAGGCTGGCGCGTTTTTTTCTGGAGGGCAACAAGGCATACGAGGCGACCCTGCGGCTGGGCATCGAAACGGATACGCAAGACGCCACCGGTGCCGTTATTTTCGAAAGGGAAGTTGCCGATATATCGGAGGATCTTTTGGCTGACACCATCCGGCGCTTCACCGGATGGATCGACCAGATCCCGCCGGCTTATTCGGCCTTGAAGCACAAGGGGGTTCCCCTGTACAGGCTTGCCAGGAAAGGAACGCCCGTTCAGAAACCGGCACGCAGCGTTCATGTTTCGAGGATCCGTATCCTTGAAATCGATCTGCCGTACATCCGGTTGGCGGTGCACTGCTCGGCCGGTACGTACATTCGGACACTCTGCGCCGACATGGGCGGTATGATCGGGTGCGGGGGACACCTGGCGGCGCTGAGAAGAACCCTCAGTTCAGGGTTCGCCGTCGAAGACGCTCTTTCCCTGGACACGTTCGAGACGTTGGCCCGGCAGGGTGGCGTATCCTCGTACCTGACAGGTATGGCGGACGCCCTGCAGGGCATGCCCCAGGTGGTCGCCGACGATCGCTTGACCGGAAAAGTTGCCCATGGCATTCGCCTGCGCGGCGAGGATGTCGCCGTAGAAGATCCACTGCCCGGCGGCGGGTATCTCAAGATCGTCGATAAAATGGGCCTGCTGATGGCTGTGGTGCAACAAAAAAATGAACGTAAAAGTTATGATTATTGTTGTGTTTTTCAATCATAACATGCAAATGATAAGCACAGAAACTTTCATACGAAAAATAAGGGAATCAGCTCAAAACAAAAACACAGGAGGCAAAAGAAAGTGGTTTTTACAGCAGAAGACAAAAAAGCGCTCATTGAAAAATATAAAACCCATGAGAGCGACACGGGTTCACCGGAGGTTCAGATCGGGCTTCTCACCCACAGGATTACCTACCTGACCGAACATCTGAAAATCCACAAAAAGGATCATCACTCCCGCAGAGGGCTTCTGATGATGGTCGGACGACGTCGCAGACTGCTGAACTACGTAAAAAACAACGACGTCCAGCGCTACCGCACCATCATCAAAACCTTAGGGCTCAGGCGATAGACGCCTTGCACTATCATATGCGCTCGCACGGGCACCTGATCGGTGCCGCTTCGACGTATCGCTCACCATTATTGAACCACTGATGAGCCGATCGATGACGTCACTTACCGTCGAGTGCGTTGTTAAAATAAATAATTCCGCACGATGTCCCCAAACCGGTGGGACTCGTTAGCCGAAACGGCTGCGGAACAACCAGCGTACATTAGGAAAAATTTTATGGAAATCACATTGAAAACAGATGTCGGTGGCAAGGAATTGAGCATACAGACCGGAAAGGTCGCCAAGCAGGCATCTGGTTCCGTTGTCGTAACCTACGGAGACACAACGGTATTGGTAAGTGCTGTTTCATCCCATGATGAACGGAATGTCGGTTTTCTGCCGCTATCGGTGGAATATCAGGAAAAAATTTATGCGGCCGGCCGCATTCCGGGAAACTATTTTCGCCGCGAAATCGGCAGGCCCAGCGAGAAGGAAACCCTGACCGCCCGCCTGATAGACCGGCCGATTCGCCCGCTGTTTCCCAAAAAATACAACTTCGAAACCCAGGTCATCGCAACGGTTCTCTCCATGGACCAGGAAAATGACCCGGATGTCATCTCGATGGTCGGGGCTTCGGCGGCCCTTGTCCTCTCGGACGTTCCCTTTGCCGGCCCCATTGCCAGCGTTCGCGTGGGCCGCATCGACGGTGAACTGAAAGTCAACCCGGTCATTGCCGAATGGGAAAAAGCGGACATCAACATCATCGTTTCCGGTTCCAAAACCGGGGTCGTCATGGTGGAGGGCGGCAGCGACGTCGTCAGTGAGCAAGAGATGCTCGACGCCATATTTTTCGGGCACGAGGCGCTGAAACCCATTGTCGAGATACAGGAAAAGCTGAGAGAGTCGGTCGGCAAACCCAAACGCGAATTCATGCCACCGGAAAAAGATGAAGCGCTGGTCGACAGGCTGACGGCAGACGCAGAAAGCCGTTTGCGGGACGCCATCACCATTCCGGATAAAATGGAGCGTTACAGCGCCATCCGTCAAGTAAAGAACAGCATCTTCGAAAGCCTCGGGGAAGAATATGCCGATCGTGCAAGCGAAGTATTTGAAATCCTGGGTGATCTTCAAAAAACAATCAGCCGAAACCTCATCCTGAAGGAAGGCCGCAGAATAGACAACCGCAAGTTCGACGAAATACGGCCGATCACCTGTGAAGTCGGCCTGCTGGCCCGCCCGCACGGCAGTGCCCTGTTCACCCGCGGCGAAACACAGGTGCTGAGTGTTCTCACCCTCGGGTCCGGTCCCGACGAACAGCGGGTCGAGACCCTCAGCGGAGAAGAGTTCCGGCCTTTCATGCTGCACTACAACTTCCCGCCGTTTTCCGTGGGCGAGGTAAAGCGCGTCGGCAGCCCCAGCCGCCGGGATATCGGGCATGGAGGCCTTTCCACACGGGCCCTGGAAAAGGTCCTGCCGGAAAAGGAAGACTTCGATTACACCATCCGTCTGGTGTCCGAAGTGCTCGAATCCAACGGATCCTCATCCATGGGAACCGTTTGTGCCGGAACCCTGGCGCTGATGGACGGAGGGGTCCCCATCAAGGCGCCGGTATCCGGAATCGCCATGGGGCTGGTGAAAGAGGGTGACCAGACGATCATCCTGTCGGACATCCTCGGGGATGAAGACCACACGGGCGACATGGATTTTAAAGTCACCGGCACCAGCGAGGGCATCACCGCCCTGCAGATGGACATCAAGATCCACGAACTTTCCAAGGAGATCATGGAGAAAGCCCTGGAACAGGCGCGCTTAGGCCGAATGCACATCCTGGGCAAAATGCTGGAAGCGCTGGACGAACCCAGAAATGCGATTTCGCCCTTTGCGCCCAAGATAATCACCATCAAAATCAACCCCGATAAAATCAGGGAGGTGATCGGCCCGGGCGGAAAAATCATCCGTTCCATCCAGAGTGAAACCAATACCAGGATCGAGATCGATGATGCCGGTATTGTCAAAATTGCCGCCACCTCCGCCGAAGACGGTGCGGCCGCCGAGCAGGCGGTTCTGGAAATCACACGAGAGCCCGAGGTGGGCGCAACCTACGAGGGCAAGGTCGTAAAAACCACCGATTTCGGTGCGTTTGTCCAAATCATGCCGGGGACCGATGGTCTTGTACATATCTCCCAGCTGGCCAACCATCGCGTCAATAAAGTCACTGATGTGGTCAAGGAAGGCGATATGCTAAAGGTGAAGGTCCTCGAGATCGGAAGAGACGGTAAAATCCGCCTCAGCCACAAAGCTGTTTCCGAAGATGAAAGCTGATCCTGATTTCCGCAAAACCACATTGAGCAACGGGATCAACGTCCTGAGCAAAAACATGCCTCATATCCGCTCGGTCACCATGGGTGTCTGGGTGGATGTGGGGGCTCGCGACGAGACGCCGGACGAAAACGGCCTGTCCCATCTCATCGAACACCTTATCTTCAAAGGGACCGACAAACGCTCGGCGTTTCAGATCGCCAAGGAGTTCGATGCCATCGGCGGTCAGACCAATGCCTTCACCACCATGGAAAACACGTGCTACCATGCCAAGGTCATCAACACGCACCTGGACACCATGGCGGAAATCCTTTCGGATATTTTTTTAAACTCCCGGTTCGACCAGGAGGATATCCGGCGCGAGCAACCGGTAATTCTTCAAGAAGTGGGGATGGTCGAAGACAGCCCCGATGAATACATTCACATCCTTTCCGGAGAAAATTTCTGGGGCGAGCATCCCCTGGGCCGGTCCATTCTCGGGAACCGCCAAAACATCCTCGCCTTTAACGCCGAAAGGCTGAAAACCTTTTTTAAAAAACTCTATCAGCCCAATCGCATTCTCATATCTGCGGCCGGCAACCTGGAACACGATCGTTTGCTCGACCTGATCGGCCCCGCCTTCGAAAATATCGCGCCCGGAAAGGGTTTTCCGGATCGCGTTCCGCCGGAGGTAAGAGCCGGCCTCGTTCTCAAGCAACGGGACCTCGAACAGGTTCACATCTGCCTCGGAACGCGCGGCCTGCCCACGGCCGACCCCGGCCGTTATGCCTTGTCGCTGATGAACACCATTCTAGGCGGAAACATGAGCTCGCGGCTGTTCCAGGAAATCCGGGAGCAAAGAGGGCTGGCCTACACCGTCTACTCCTTTGTATCCTCCCATGTCGACACCGGCATGTTCGGTGCGTATGCCGCCGTCGAACCGTCCAACGCCCTGGAGACATGCAGGCTGCTTCTGGAACAGCTCTACCGCCTGAAACGCGAAAAAGTTTCGGAAAATGAGCTTACCGGAGCCAAGGAGTTCATCAAGGGAAACCTTTATCTGGCTTCGGAAAACGGTGAA
Source organism: Deltaproteobacteria bacterium (assembly GCA_022340465.1). Classification (NCBI taxonomy): domain Bacteria; kingdom Pseudomonadati; phylum Myxococcota; class Myxococcia; species Deltaproteobacteria bacterium. The sequence goes on from JAJDNW010000033.1 coordinate 40,882, forward strand.
AACCAGATGGTGCGGCTGGCCCAGAACGAGCTTCACTTCCGGCGCAACGTTCCGTTGAAAACGGTCATCAAACAAATCGAGGCCGTAACCGCCGATCACATTCTGGAGCTGGCGAACACACTCCTCGAGGATAACACCCTTTCACTAACCATGCTGGGCCAGGTTACCGACCGCAGCGCCTGTGAAGACTTGCTGAAAGACTATATGCCTTCATGAACACACCGCCCGTCATTCAAATACTCAGGTTGCGGCCGGAAAGCGATGCCGACATCCCGCTGCCCAGGTACATGACGCCCCAATCTGCAGGCATGGATGTATGTGCCGCCAATCCGGAGAATTGGGTGCTGGAGCCCGGTAACATCAAACTGGTACCCACGGGGTTCGCCATGGCCCTGGGAGACGGATTTGAAGCCCAGATGCGACCCAGAAGCGGACTGGCCATGAAGCACGGCATCACCCTTATCAATTCCCCGGGCACCATCGACGCCGACTACCGGGGAGAAGTCAAAATACCCCTGATCAATCTCGGGGCTGCCCCCTATACGATCCGCCGCGGCGCCCGGATTGCCCAGATGGTTGTCCATCGGGTGCAGCAGATTCAGTTGCGGGTGGTCGAACAGCTGGAAGCCACCGAACGCAGCACCGGCGGATTCGGGTCAACAGGAAATTAGGTCGCAGGTTACAGCTGACAGCGGGCCATGAACTATCAGCTATGACCTGTGTTTGAAACCCTTGTCTCCAACAACATGAGAGAGCCATCATCTTAAAATGTATCATGAGGGAGATGCCCAAAATTAACAACAGATTATCCATCTGCATGCTGGCCAGCGGCAGCAAGGGCAATGCCATATACATCTCCGACGGCGCCACCTCCCTCCTGGTGGATGCGGGCCTTTCCGGCGTCGAAATCGAGCGCAGGCTTCGATCCCACGGGCTGGACCCACGCGATATCGATGCCCTGATCATTTCACACGAGCACGCCGATCATACCCGGGGGGCCGGTATTCTTTCACGGCGTTTTCATCTGCCCGTTTATATATCGGAAAAAACAAAAAGGGGCGCCGCGGCAACGATTGGGAAAATAGACGATATCCGCCCCTTCCGGTGTGGGCAACCCTTCTGCGTCAACACCCTCGACGTATATCCCTTCTCCATTGCTCACGACGCCGAGGACCCGGCGGGATTCACCATTGAACGGAACGGACGCAAAATCGGCATTGCCACGGATCTCGGCATTGCCACCAACATGGTGAAACAACATCTCAAAGGTTGCGATCTGCTGATTCTGGAGGCCAACCACGACCCTGAAATGCTGATGAGCGGGCCTTACCCCTGGCCGCTGAAACAGCGCATCAAGAGCCGCACCGGCCACCTCTCCAACCAGGCGTCCGGAGAATTGCTTTATGAATTGAAACACGATAGTCTGCAGCACGTGATCCTGGCGCACCTGAGTGAAACCAACAACACACCGGACAAAGTGCTGCGGGAAGTCGGCCCTGCGCTCAAAGGCTGCAACGCCCGCCTGCACGTGGCCGTACAGGACTTTTGCGGAGAGCTTCTGTCCCTGGAATAGGGGTCAACGACATCCATATGTGAAGGAGTACAATCAATGAACGACGAACCGATAAACGATGAGCAGGAACCCAGTTTTGCCGACCTGCTGGAATCCTACAGCGAAGGCATGCAGGATGACCTTCAGGTGGGCGATAAAATCACCGGGAAGATTATCTCCATCGGCAAAGACACGATTTTTATCGACACCGGAACCAAAGTCGACGGTGCGGCGGAGAAAAAGGAGCTGCTGGATGAAAACGATGCTTTTCCCTATGAGGTGGGCGACCCCCTCGAACTCTACGTCGTTTCCATAAGTGAAGATGAAATACGCCTGTCGAGAGCGCTCTCGGGCATCGGCGGCTACCACATGCTGAAAGACGCGCATGACGGGGCCGTTCCTGTGGAGGGCAAGGTCACTGCCCCGTGCAAGGGCGGCTTCCATGTGGAAATATTGAAACGCCGCGCCTTTTGCCCTATCAGCCAGATCGACGTTAAGTTCGTCGAAGACCCCGAGCCATATGTCGGCAACACCTACTCGTTTCTGATAACACGGCTGGAAGAGAACGCCAAAAACATTGTCGTATCGCGTCGAGCGCTGCTGGCTGAAGCCCAGGAAAAAGAACGGCAGGCTTTTTATGAAACGCTCCACACAGGCGATATCTATGAAGGCACCGTCACGAAAATCATGCCCTACGGCGCCTTTGTGGAGCTGACGCCTGGCGTTGAGGGCATGGTGCATATTTCCGAAGTGCGTTGGTCCCGCGTCGAAAATCTGCAGGATGTTCTGGCGGTAAACGACGTCGTGCGTGTCCGGGTGATCGGTATCAAGGAAGGTAAAAAAGCCGGCATCAAAAAGCTTGAGCTATCCATCAAACAAGTTCAGGGGGACCCCTGGGACGCCGTGGAGGACACCTATCATGAGGGCGATATCGTCCAGGGCACGGTCTCCCGCTGTATGAAGTTCGGTGCCTTCGTAGAACTCGAACCGGGGGTCGAAGGATTGGTTCACATCAGCGAAATGAGCTATACCCAAAGGGTTCATAAACCCGAAGATGTGGTGCGTGCCGGTGAAACCGTATCCGTGCTTATCAAAGGGATCGATCTTGAAAACCGCCGGATATCATTAAGTATCAAGGAGATCGAGGGAGATCCCTGGAGCAGTGTGGGCGACGATTTTCGAGTAGGGCAGAAAATCGAGGGCACATTGGAAAAGAAAGAGTCATTCGGCTGCTTCATTCGTCTGAAGCCCGGCATTACCGGTCTTTTGCCGAAATCGAAACTTGCCGCCTCCGGCATGGAAGGCGGCATCGAAAAACTGAAAGAAGGCCAACGCCTCTCCGTCGTCATTGCAAGCATCAACCCGATGGAGCGCAAAATCAGCCTGACCCCGGGGGATGGGCCGGCGGAAGAAAACTGGCAGCAGTTTAACGACGACGAAGCCCCCGCCTTGGGCGATCTGGCTGAAAAACTGAAACAAGCCCTTAAAAACAAATGAATAATGAGGTCTCAACATGTCTGAAAATAACCTTGATACCATTATCATCGGTGGCGGCCCCGGGGGCCTGTCAGCAGGAATATATGCCAAGCGGGCGGCACTCGACACGCTTTTGATTGAAAAGGGCGTTCCCGGCGGTCAGATCGTCAATTCCGACGAAGTCGAAAATTACCTGGGATTCGAACACATCGGCGGCGCCGAACTTTCCGTGAAATTCAGCCAGCACGCCCAGTCGTACGACATTGACATCATGTCCCAGGAGGTGACGGAAATCATCCCGGGAGCGGATTTTCACACGGTCAAGCTTGCCAATGGGGATCAATTCCATACCTGCAGCATTATTATGGCCATGGGCGGCAACCCCAGAAAGCTGCAAATCCCGGGGGAAGACGAGTACTACGGCAAAGGCGTTTCCTACTGTGCCGTCTGTGACGGCTTCTTCTTCAGAGACAAGACGGTGCTCGTTGTCGGGGGCGGCGACACCGCCGCGGAAGAAGCCCTTTACCTGTCGAAACTGGCCAAAAAGGTATATATCGCCCACCGGCGGGATGCGCTTCGGGCCGGTATGATCCTGCAGCAGCGCATCTTCGACGATTGTAAGATCGAGATGCTCTGGAACACCGTCCCCACGGAAATCAAGGCGGGCGTCGATGGGGTCGACCACGTGGTGCTGCAGGATACCGTGGATGGCAATAAAAGGGATCTGTCCGTGGACGGTGTCTTCATTTTCATCGGATTCGAACCCAACAATCAGCTGGTTCCCGCCGGGGTGAAAATGACCGCAGACGGGTATGTGGCGACGGATGAAAAGTGTGAGACCAGCATTCCCGGCATCTTTGCCATCGGTGATCTCATGGAAAAATATGCCCGCCAGATCATCACCGCCGCTGCGGACGGCTGTACGGCGGCCCTGGCCGCGGCGCACTATGTGGAAGCCAAAAAATCACTGGACGAATGCACGTTGTAAAAAAAGCAGGGCAACGCCCCGCGTTGCCCTGCTTTTCGATCCGAGAAGGCTTCTCTTAAAGTGCCGTTATTTGCTTCGGCGCCATCTCTTCTTTTTATTTGCAGATGCCCGAAAGTAAAGATGCACGCACACCCGAGAAGCCGCTCTACATGCCGCCCCCCCTCCTTTTGCCGGTATCGCCCGTGAAATCGATGGGGAAGCGTCGCCCGGTTCTCCTTTTTCCTGATTGAAACCGATGGCTTTTATGAATTACTGCCTTACAAGTTTCATGCCACATTCAACAACTTTATAAACATATCCTTTTTTATCATGTTGTTAGAAAAGATCTCCTCAGATACAACGTTCGCGAAAGTGACAAATATTGTCACGTCGACAGCCCGAAATTGTCACCTTGCCACGGCAATCGCGGACTATATTTCCACTAGCCGGTAATCCCTGCTGCCCAAATTCAGCTGCCGGGCGTATTCCAGCTGAAGTGTCCAATCGACCTTCGGGTAGAGGGCGTTGAACTTATCCCCGCCGGCTTCCCGCCCCTCTTTTAAACAGGATCCCGCCAGAGCCGGCTCGGCATTGACCAGGTCGACGGACGCCTGATCGATGGCCACCGGATCCCGTGAAGCCAGAATGCCGATGTTTCTAACGATCGGTGCATCGCTCACGGGCAGGCAGTCACAGGCTGGCGAAACGTCCGTGATAAAATTCACAAACAGGGCCTTGCCCTGCTTATTGTGCAGCACACCTTGCACGTATTCGACCATTTTTTCCATGAAATCCGGGATGGATTTGCTCCAGCGCACCTGGATAGCCTCCTGCGCGCACATAAGAATGCACTCGCCACAGCCGATGCAGGCGTCTTCATCGATTACCGCCTTGTTTTCCGCATTGATGGAAATGGCCCCCTGGGAACAGTGGTTGACACACGCCTTGCACCCGATGCACCGCTTGTGCTTGACCTTGGGGGCGATGCCGGAGTGCTGCTCCAGCTTTCCGTGGCGCGATGCCGACCCCATGCCGACATTTTTCAGGGTGCCGCCGAAACCGCTCAATTCATGCCCCTTGAAATGCGCAATGGACACCAGTGCATCGGCATTGACGATATCCGAACCGATATAGACCGTATCAAAGTGCTTGCCTGCGATCTCCACGCCGGTCTGGCTCCGCCCCCGCAGCCCATCGGCGATAATGATGGGGGCGCCCACGACGGTGTAGGCAAATCCGTTTTTCATGGCGGTTTCGATGTGTTCGACGGAATTGCCCCGGGCCCCGGCATACAGCGTATTGGCATCCGTCAAGAACGCCGTTGCCCCGGTTTTTTTGATTGCTTTTACGATTTCACGCACATACAGGGGACGCACGAAAGCGCTGTTGCCCATTTCGCCGAAATGTATCTTCACGGCAGTCAAATCCCTCTTGCTCAGTACATCCGCCAGGCCGGCGCTGCTCACCAGTTTTTCCAGTTTTTCAAAGAAGGGCTCCTTCATGGATGCCCTGAAATTGATAAAAAAGACGTCGCTCGGCATATTGTCCTCCCATACCGGTTGTCATGATTATGTTCCGAATGAAACCCGCTAAATAGGCCGTCCCTGAGATTTTCAAGGCGGCATATCATTAATATGCCGCATGGCTTTCACAGTGCCCAGCCGGATAGATGATGATTCCAACACCTTAATCTTTAAAAACCTTTTGCCATCCAAACCGACCCCTGATAAAGCATGCCGCATGCCCCATCAACCATCCCGTGAACTTGAACGCCGCCTGGCGGCACTCGACCGGATTTACGCCATTTTCGATAAATTCATTGCCTCGTATGACCTGGCCTGTCGATCTGCGTGCGCCACGTGCTGCACCGCCAACATGACGCTGACGACCCTTGAAGGGTACCGCATTGTCTCCCGCATGAACATCCGGGAAAGGAAGCGTTTGGTGGACCATATGAAAACCGCCGGCGGATCGCCGCGGTTTCAACCGCGTCTGTCCATCAACACCATCGCCAAACGGTGTCGGGATGGAAAGCCGATACCGGATGAAACGCCGGACCCGTCATGGGGCAAGTGCCTTTTATTGGCCGGCGACCTCTGCTCCATGTATGCCTTGCGGCCCTTCGGGTGCCGCTGCATGGTATCCCGCACAAACTGCCGACAGACCGGTTACGCCGACATGGACGATTTCATTCTGACGGTAAACAACCTGTTTATGCAGACGATCGAACACATGGACCCGTACGGCGGCACCGGCAATCTTATCGATATCCTTTTGTACTTTTTTCGTCCGGAAAACCTCGAAACCTACCGGCACACAATGAAGGTCCTTGACGTGAACGGCCTTGCACCCAACCGCCCCATCCCGGTGCTGATGGTGCCGCCTGAGCACGGGCAACGCGTGGAACGGATATTGGAAAAACTGCGCAAAGCGACCGCCTAGCTCAGCCGTCGAACAGCCTCATGGCATTTCCCCCGCCGATTTGCTCTATCTCCTCACGGCTCAGCCCGGCAGCTTCCAACTCCTGGAAATAGCGCTTCGGTTTGATCAGGGGATAGTCCGTTCCCAGCAGGATTTTATCGAGGCCGGCCATCTCGATGGCCAGGCGGTAAATACGCGGGTCGTAAAGAAAAGGCGATGCCGCCGTGTCGTAGTAAACATTGTGCAGCACCTCCTTGACCTCTTTCTTGAGGACGCTGTAGAAAAAAATCCCTCCGCCCCAGTGGGCCAGCACGATCTTGTTTTCCGGAAAACGCCTGATCAGGTCATAGATCTGCAAAAGCGTATTTTCGGTCTTGCCGGGGTACTGATGCCCCACGGGTTCATTGGTGTGGATCAATACCGGCACATCCCGCTCCAGGCAAAGTTCCATCACCGGCGTCATGCTGTCTACCATGACACACTCGATTCCCGAACGATAAAATGCCAGTTCACCCACGCCACACAGGCCGTTGTCCAGGCAGCGCTCCACCTCGGAAACGGCTGTGCCGTCGCACGGGTCCAGGCAGCAGAATCCCTTGAGCCGTTCGGGGTACTTGGCCGCGGCCGCGATGATGTAGTCGTTGTGCTGTTTCGCGATCTCCGTGTTCTGCCAGGGAAAGCCGAACACGACCGATACGTCCACCCCCTGCTCGTCCATGGTGGCGACGATGTCGTCCGCGCCGACCATGCGGGACTTGGGTGATGCATACAGCAGTTCAAAGGCAGGCTCCCCGGAAAAATAACGTTCCCGGCTTTCCCTGATATGTTTTGGAAACAAATGGGTATGAAAATCGACGACAACCTTTTTCGCATGCATTCTAAAAACCCCCGCCGGTTCGTTCTTTTCGTTGCACCGGCACCGTTTAAATCAACCAGATAGAATCCGTTGAAAAACTGTTTGTTTTAATCATTCTTAAAATTGGAAGCGCTCACCGTAGGGGATATAAACCGTCACTCTTAACAATGCAAACAGTATCGATGATTTTCCGTGCCCGGTTCGTATGCTAATGTCTGACGCAGTGTCTATTGTTGACCTGTCGGCCAATTCGTTATAATCAGTTACATGAAAACGTATGATATATTGTTTCCAATGGAGGTATTATGTATTTTGACAATCCCGGCAAAGAAAATACCGAACAGACGCTGTCGCAGGCCTGCGCCCGCGCCAGGGAACTGGGTCTCAACGAGGTGGTTCTGGCCACGTCAAAAGGGGACACCGCCTATAAAGCCCTCGAGATTTTCAAAGGGTTCTCCATCGTTGCCGTCACCTACCACTGCGGCTTCAGAAAACCCTTCACACCCGTCATGGACCCAGCCGTGCGGGAGGATTTGAAACAAAAAGGCGTCAAGGTGGTGTCCGCCACCCATGCCCTTTCCGGTGTGGAAAGATCCTTTTTCAACAAATTTTCAGGCCCCTATCCGATTCTGATCGTCGCCGACACCCTGCGCCTTTTTGGCCAGGGCACCAAGGTGGCCGTGGAAGTCTCCATCATGGCCGCCGATGCCGGGGCCCTGACCGGAAACGACATCGTCGCCATTGGCGGTACCGGCCGGGGCGCCGATGCGGCCCTGATTCTCAAGCCGGCCCACCAAACGGGCCTGTTCGACCTCCGCATCCGCGAAATCGTCTGCAAGCCCAGAAATTTTTAAAATAATTTTCAATGCCCAAAATACACACCATGCATTAAAGTTTCCTATAAAAAAGGGTCGATCACTTCAATGGTATGATGTCCGAAAATTATTTTTATGAAAGGCATATTGTCCTGGTATCACCGGAGATCCATTGGAACACCGGCAACATCGGCCGCACCTGCCTGGGAGCCGGGGCCACCCTCCACCTGATCGAACCGCTTGGCTTTTCTCTGGACAACAAGCAGGTGAAACGGGCCGGCCTGGACTACTGGAAGCATGTCGATCTCCACACCTGGCCTGCGTTCGATGCGTTCATGGAAGCCGTCACGCCGGGTCCGGAGGAGATTTGCCTCTTCACAAAAAAAGGGTCCCGCCCCTACTGGGACCTACCGCCGTTGGAGCGCCTGTTTCTTGTTTTCGGATCTGAAACCAGGGGATTGCCTTTGGACATTCTGACACGCTTTTCCCAGGCCGATTTCTACATCCCCATGACCGGCGACATCCGTTCGCTCAACCTTTCCACCGCCGTGGGCATCGCTTTGTACGAATCCCTGAAAGGCACACGGGCGACCACAGCTACCCATAATGTAGGCGGCGATGGTGGTTTGTTGTCTGCGACGTGACCGGCAGTGCCTGCCCCGGCAGGTTTCAGGCGGGCGGTAAACCGGAACTGCGTGGCCGCTGCAACCGCTGAAAAAGGCGTTGCGTTTTGCCTTCATCTGCGGTGATAAAAAAATCTCATCCCCTTGTAGCTTTCCGATTTGACACAGGAAAACCTGTGTTTATATTCTTGTTACAAAATAGGTCACATTACTAATAATGTATAAATGGAGGAAGTAATTTTGCGTTTCGACAAATTTACCATCAAATCTCAGGAGCTGATCCAGCAGGCCCAGTCCCTGGCGCAGCAACAGGGCAACCAGCAGATCGAACCCGAACACCTGGTCTGCGCCATGCTGGAAGACAATGAAAGCACGACCAGTGCCGTACTGCGTAAACTCGGGGTGTCGCCGGAAGATGTTCGCAGAGCCATGCTCGCGGCCGTTGACCGGTTGCCTAAAATTTCCGGAGCGGGCGATGTCTATCTTTCCCAAGTCACCAAGCATGTGCTGGAAGGCGCGTCGTCCGAAGCGGCCCGCATGAAGGACGAGTATGTCAGCATCGAACATATTCTGCTGGCGGTCCTTGACGAGAGCGGCAGCCGGGCCAGGGACGTTCTCAAGCGCCAGGGCGTCACCAGGGATGCTATTCTCAAGGTTCTGGTGGACATTCGCGGGTCGCAGCGCATCACCGACCCAAATCCCGAAGACAAATACCAGGCCCTGGAAAAGTTCAGCCGCGACCTGACCGAGCTGGCCCGGCGGGGCAAGCTCGACCCGGTCATCGGACGCGACGACGAAATCCGACGGATCGTGCAGGTGCTGTCCCGCCGCACGAAAAACAATCCCGTCCTGATCGGTGAGCCCGGCGTTGGCAAAACCGCCATCGTCGAAGGCCTGGCCCAGCGCATCGTGGCTGGGGACGTGTCTGAAACCCTGAAGAACAGACGGCTCGCCGCCCTGGACATGGGCGCCCTCATCGCCGGCGCAAAATACCGGGGCGAGTTCGAGGACCGCCTCAAGGCCGTTCTGAAAGAGGTGGAAGAGGCCGAAGGCGACGTGATTCTTTTCATCGACGAACTGCACACCCTGGTGGGAGCCGGCGCCGCCGAGGGCGCCATGGACGCCTCCAACATGCTCAAGCCGGCGTTGGCCCGGGGAACGCTGCGCTGCGTCGGGGCTACGACCCTGAACGAATACCGCAAATATATTGAAAAAGATGCCGCCTTCGAGCGCCGCTTTCAACCCGTGAAGGTGCTGGAGCCCACGGTGGAGGACACGATATCGATTCTCAGAGGCTTGAAGGAAAAATATGAAGTCCACCACGGTGTGCGCATTCAGGATTCCGCGATCGTCGCCGCCGCAGTCCTTTCCCACCGCTATATTTCAGACCGTTTTCTGCCGGACAAGGCCATCGACCTCATTGACGAGTGCGCCTCCAAGCTGCGTATCGAAATCGACAGTCTGCCGGTGGAAATCGATGAGGTTCAGCGCAAAATCACCCAGATGGAAATCGAAAAAGAAGCCCTGAAAAAAGAATCCGACGCCGCTTCCAAAGCGCGCCTGCATAAATTGGACGCACTCCTGGCCGAGATGAAAGAAGACATTCTCCAGATGAAGGCCCACTGGAAAAACGAAAAAGACCTGATTCAGACCATCCGCAGCATCAAGGAAAAACAGGAGCAGCTCGGCATCGAAGCACAGAAAGCTGAACGGGAGGGCGACCTGGCCAGGGTTGCCGAGATCCGTTATGGACAGGCATCGGCCCTCCAGAAGCAGTTGGACGATGCCAACGACAACCTCGCCCGGCTGCAGGAAAACAGCAAGATGCTCAAGGAGGAAGTGGAAGAAGACGAAATTGCCGAAGTGGTGTCGCGGTGGACGGGCATACCGGTCAGCAAAATGATGGAAGGTGAAAAGGAAAAGCTGATCCAGATGGAGGCGCGCCTGGGAGAACGCCTGGTGGGCCAGAGCGAGGCGATTTCCGCCGTGTCCAACGCGGTCCGTCGGGCACGTTCCGGCTTGCAGGACCCGGAACGGCCTATCGGCTCGTTTATTTTCATGGGTCCCACCGGTGTGGGCAAAACCGAGCTGGCCAAGGCGTTGGCCGAGTTCATCTTCGACAGCGAGCAGGCCATTGTGCGCATCGACATGTCGGAATACATGGAAAAGCACGCGGTTTCCCGTCTGATAGGAGCGCCTCCAGGGTACGTGGGGTATGAAGAAGGCGGTTACCTGACCGAAGCCATTCGCCGGAAACCCTATGCCGTGGTGCTTTTTGACGAAATCGAAAAGGCACATCCGGATGTTTTCAACGTGCTGCTGCAGATCCTCGACGACGGGCGTATGACCGACGGCCACGGACGCACGGTGGATTTTAAAAACACGATCATCATCATGACCTCCAATGTCGGCAGCCAGCTGATCCAGGAATATGCCCGTGAAGGGGCTGAAAAGATGGAAGCCGCCGTCAAGGGCGCCCTGCGCGCCAGCTTCAAACCGGAGTTTTTAAACCGTATCGACGAAATCATCATTTTTCATCATCTGACCCCGGATCTGTTGAAGGAGATCGTACGCATCCAGACGCGGGAGCTGGTAGCAAGGCTGGCCGATCGTCACATCGACCTGGTATTGTCGGATCGGGTGGAGGCCTTTTTAGCCGAGAAGGGCTATGATGAGGTATACGGTGCACGCCCCCTGAAACGTGCCATTCAGAAATATATCGAAAACCCGCTGTCCATGGAAATCCTGGAAGGCAATGTACACGAGGGAATGGCTGTCCGGGCCGAAATAGACGGCGGCAGCATCCAATTTTACAGGCAACCGGCGGTTGATTAAAGGAATACTATCAAACGATACATATCGCTTTATACCGGTTCAACAGCATTACAGACATTCAAGTCACCGGCTGCGTTGACTTCGGTCAACATTCTGGAATCTTTAAGCTATCTGTCCCGAAAACATGCAAGACGTAACAGGCGAAACACATATATTTCGTGACGTCTTCCTTGTGTGTTTTCGGGATTTTTCGTGAAAATTGGTTGTAATCTTCCTAAACACGTCATAGTCTATCAGATTCATACGGCTAAACGCTTTTAGCTCATCGCCATGTTAATAGCGTTTGGTGTAAAGTATATTTTGCAGATCGTTTTCATCATTCAATCGCTCGCGGGAGCATTTATTACGAAATGTTGTTTTTCCAAACGCTATAATCATTTAGAAATTTTCATTTTCCCGACCTCGAAAACCATTCTGCCTAAGCCATGGAGTTGGAACCCGGAAAGAGTTGCATCCAAAAGATTTTGAAAATTTCTCGGGGGCGGATTGCATGAAATTGACCGTTAAAGAAAAGCTGAATCGATTCTACGAACAATTCTCCGGTGAAGATCGCGTGCTGATCCTGATCAGTGCGGATCCGGACGCCATTGCCAGCGCCATGGCGGTTAAACGCCTGTTGTGGCGTCGGGTTCAGGCGGTGACCATCTGCAACATCAACACCATCGACAGACCCGACAACATCGCCCTGGTGGAACGCCTGGGGGTGAAGCTGGTCTACAAAGATGACATGGAATGCGACCGATACACCAAAACGATTCTGGTCGATTCCCAACCCGGCCACAATGATTATTTCCAAAAATACCAATTTGATGTGGTCATCGACCACCACCCCGACACCAATTGCCAAGCGACCTTCCGAGATATTCGCCCCAAGTATGGTGCCACCGCCACCATTCTCACCGCTTACCTGCGGGCCGCAAAAATCAAGCCGTCGACAAAACTGGCCACGGCGCTTATCCTGGGCATCAAGACCGACACGAGCAATTTCGAACTGCAAACCATCTTCGAAGATGTGCGCGCCTTTCAATACCTGTTCAGGCATGCCAACAAGCATCTTATTCGCACGATCGAGCAGTCCGACCTCAAACCCGAATACCTGAAATATTATAAAAAAGCCGTCGATATCAAGCGAATGCGAAAAAGTCGGGTCTATGTTTCTCTTGGACCGGTGATCAATCCGGACATCTGCGTGTTGATCGCCGATTTTTTCCTGCGCGTCAATTCCATCAAGTGGAGCATCGTCTGCGGATTTCACCAGCGTAAGATGATCATCATCTTTCGCAACGACGGCATCAGGAAGAATGCCGGCAAAGTTGCAGAAGCAGGGTTCGGCGACTTCGGCTCGGCCGGTGGCCGCAAGAGCATGGCACGTGCGGAGATCCCCTTGTCCGAGTTGAAGCCGAGAGTGGACTACAAGGACGACAAGAAACTAATCCTCTGGATGATCAACCGTGTTGAAAAAAGGGTCAAAACGTCAGACGCGGAGAAAAGCAGTTGAAATACTATCCCGTTTTTTTGGACATACATGACAGAAACTGCCTGGTGGTCGGCGGCGGATCCGTTGGAACACGCAAAGCCCTGTCGCTGGTGGAAAGCGGCGCCAACGTAACGGTGGTCAGCCCGGCGGCAACGGACAAACTGGAATCGATGGCCGGCCAGGGCCGCCTTACCCTGAAAAAGAGAGCCTATCGCTCCTCCGATCTCGAGGGCATGTTCATGGTGTTCGGCGCCACCGACCGGGAGCCATTGAACCGACAAATCAACCGGGATGCCGAAAGCCGGAACCTGATGTGCAACATTGCCGACAGACCGGACGTCTGTAACTTTATCCTTCCCGCCACCGTAAAACGCGGTGATCTCGTCATCGCCATATCAACGTCCGGCGCGAGCCCGGCTTTTGCGAAAAAGCTGCGCCTGGACCTAGAGAAGCAGTTCGGTGAGGAGTATGCAACCTTTTTGAAACTCATGGACGGCATTAGATCGCGGTTGCTCAAAGAAAAGCATGCGCCCGAGGAACACAAACCGGTTTTCAATCAAATCATCCGAAGCGGCATTGTCGATCATTTACGGGAGGGTAAAAAGGAAGCGATTGACAGGCTTCTTCAAGATATCCTCGGAGATGGCTTTACCGTTGACAACCTGATGGGCATTGACCATGAATAGCTGGCTTTTATTAACGATCATTCTCTATTTTTTCAGTACCGCGGGTTATCTGGCATTTCTGTTTCGCCAGAAGGAGCGCCTGAACAAGATAGGCTTCTACCTGTTGCTTGCCGGTTTACTGATGCACACGGTTTCCATTGTGTACGCGTCCATGGCCATTGGCCAACTCCCGGTTAAAAGCCTCGGTGCCACCCTGTCCATTGCCGGCTGGGCGGTTGCCGCTCTTTTCATCCTGTTCCAGCTCAAATACAACCTGAAGATCCTCGGCGTCTATGCGGCTCCGCTCTGCGCTTTGATTACGGCGGCGTCCGCCTTTGTTTCCACGAAACCGGCTCAGGCCGATAGCATTCTAGGCAGTTACTGGATTGTTTTTCATATAATTACCGTTTTTCTGGGCGACGCCGCGTTTGCGCTGGCATGCGGTCTCGGCATCATCTACCTTATCCAGGAACGCTCCATTAAAGACAAACGACACGGCTTTTTCTTCAAACGGCTACCGTCACTGGAATTGATCGACGCCTCGGGCTATACCTGTATCGTCATCGGATTCACCTTGCTGACCGTCGGCCTGTTCAGTGGGTTTATCTACGCGAAAGCGGTTTGGGGCCGGTTCTGGAGCTGGGATCCCAAGGAAGTCTGGTCCGGCGTCACCTGGCTCCTGTATGCCGCCCTTTTGCACGGTCGTGTCAGTCTTGGTTGGCGGGGACGCAAAGCCGCTTTTATGGCCGTCATCGGTTTCATCGTCCTCATGTTCACTTTTTTTGGTGTTAATTTTCTGCTCAAGGGACACCACGGACCTTTTACACAAATGTAGGGTTCGGTGTCTGGTTTTTTGTATTTGGTGTTTGGAAAATGCCGCCGGGTAGCACCGTCGGCAGCGGATATCCTGCAACACACAACATACAAAACACAAAAAAACCAATATGCAAGATATCGTCTTAATCGGATTGAATCACAACACCGCCCCGGTGGAACTCAGGGAATGCATCGCATTTCCGGAAGGGGAAATACAGGTGGCCCTGGCCCGCCTTGCCGATATACCGGTTATCGAGGAAGTTATGCTGATCTCCACCTGCAACCGCATGGAAATATTGTTGATCAGCAAGAATCGACAGGAAGCCGTTCAGAAAAGCAAACAGTTCCTTTCTTGCTTCAAAGCGCTTCCCATCCGGCAGTTCGATGATGCCCTCTATGTCCTGGAGGGGGAAGACGCCGTACGGCATGTTTTCCGGGTCGCATCGAGTCTGGATTCCATGGTCCTGGGGGAGCCTCAAATTTTGGGTCAAATCAAATCCGCCTATCTGGCAGCGACCCAATCCAAAACCTCCGGCGTCATCCTCAACCGGCTGCTGCACCGAACCTTTTTTGTGGCCAAACGCGTTCGCAGCGAAACAGGCATCGGCGACAACGCCGTCTCAATCAGTTATGCCGCCATCGAACTGGGTCGCAAAATATTCGACAGCCTGAAGGATAAAAAGGTCCTGCTGGTCGGCGCCGGAGAGATGGCAGAACTGGCGGTCGACCATCTGATCCGGCACAAGGCCACCGATATTTTCGTCGCCAACCGCACCTTCGAGCGGGGCGTTCATCTGGCGAAGAAATTCAACGGCCGGCCCCTGCGCTTCGAAGAAATACCGGCAATGCTGCGCACGGTGGATATTATCATCAGTTCGACCGGGTCCTCCGATTTCATCATCCGAAGAAAACAGGTCAAGGAGGCCATGAAAAAGCGGCGCAACAGCCCCCTGTTTTTCATAGACATTGCGGTTCCCCGCGATATCGATCCGGAAATTAACCGGCTGGACAATGCGTATGTATACGATATCGACGATCTTAAAGGCGTCATCGAAGAAAATCTGGAAGACCGCAAAAAGGAAGCCGGAAAGGCGGAGCGTATCATCGACGAAGCTGTCATCCGCTTCCGCGAGTGGTACTTAAATTTGGACGTCGTTCCGACCATTGTCGCCCTGCGCGGTAAAATGGAAAGCATCGCCCTAACGGAGCTGGAAAAAACGCTGCAATCGCTCGGCCACCTGACCGATGCGGACCGTGACGCCATGCTGCGCATGACCCAGGCCATGATCAAAAAAATCATGCACCATCCCACGCAGCTATTGAAAAGCGACAGCCCGCACATCAACAAGGCCTCCTATCTCGATTTCGCGAGACGCCTTTTCAAACTGGACGAATAATAAAAGCGTGACCCACGCTTTTATGAAACGCGGCTTCGCCGCTGTTAATTATATTAGGAAACGTAAGAACATTTACCCGGTACGCCGGTCAGTCGAGGGACGATATGGTCCTGGTCGTGAAACTGTCTGATGTTTTTAGGCCATAAATCCAAGTGCCGTTTTTTTGTGTTTTCATGATAAAGCATTATCCGAAAAACGGCAACTGTTCCATTTTTAAAAGGTGATCCATGAAAAAAATTGCATTTCTTTTCCCGGGACAGGGGTCTCAGAAAGTCGGTATGGGGGCTGATTTATACAACGAATACAGTTCGGTAAGAGAACTGTTCGACATGGCGGAGGAAACGGTAAGGCTCGACCTTTCCAAAATCTGTTTCCAGGGTCCCATGGACCGGCTGACCGCCACGATCAACCTTCAACCGGCCCTGACGGTGGTGAACCTGGCGGTTTTGGATATCCTCCTCAAGGCCGGTGTCCACCCCCATATAACCGCCGGACACAGCCTGGGTGAATACAGCGCCCTTTATACAGCCCGGATCGTTTCACAGGAATCCGTCTTCTCGATGGTCATGAAGCGGGGCGAACTGATGCATCGCGAGGCGCAGCGCCATAACGGCGCCATGGCGGCCCTCATCGGGCTGGATGTCGATCAGGTACGAGCTATTCTGCCCGCCGCCCGGGAACATGGTACCGTTTCCATCGCCAACCACAATATGCTGCAGCAAATCGTCATTACCGGAACGCCCCGATCCGTGCAGGCAGCGGCGGAACTCGCCAGCGCACAGGGTGCGCGCGCGGTGCCCCTCAACGTCAGCGGTGCCTGGCACAGCGAGCTGATTAGAGGGGCGCAAGAAGACTTCCGTGAACACGTGGAAGCCATTGCCTTCAACAGCCCCGCCATTCCCCTTATCCACAATGTAACCGCCGATGGTATCGACGATCCTGCAGAGATAAAGGAAACCATGGTTCAACAGCTGTGCAGCCCGGTGCGGTGGTACGACACCATGAACAGATTGATGAAAGAAGCGGTGGAGGTCTTCGTGGAGGCAGGCCCGGGGAAGGTGCTCAGCGGCCTTTTGCGCAAAACCGTACCCAAAAGCTACCCCTGCCGGCTGTACGCTGTAAACGATTTGAAATCATTGGAAATGTTTATAAAAGAGGTGTTATAGATCTTCCGGTTCGACCCATACGATATGTTCTTTATTGATGAAACGGGTTTTTCCCACGACATCCTTGAGGACAACATCCACCATGATGATAAAGGGGACGTCCCGTTGGGTAAAGAGATCCGAAACCCGCTGATCGGGAGAAATGTTGACCTTGCCGTTAAAGGTCGACCCGTCGATCGTTCTTACGGTTATGGACCGGTACTCTGTTTGGTATTCCTTGTTCTGGTCGTTCATATTACCGTTCCTTTTGCATTGTAAAACACCACGGTTATTATCAATATTACCCATCCCTTTCCATACGTCATCCACTATATTCTGGCAATACATATTACTACATTTCCCTGACAGGTCCATTGTTTTATTTTTTGCTTTACAAAGCAAATTTGTTGTGGTAGCGATTATTCTTTTTTAGATCTAAAAATAGATCTTCTGGTCAAGGATATTATTATGAATAAAAAAGATACCGAATACTTCAAGGACTTGCTGACCAACCGCCTGGAAGACCTGTTGAATCAGGCTGACGATACCGTTTCCGGCATGACCACGCCGAAAGAAAACTTTCCCGACCCGACGGATCGCGCCTCACTCGAATCCGATCGGAATTTCATGCTCCGGATACGGGACAGGGAAAGCAAACTGATTAAAAAAATAAAAAAAGCGCTCGCCCGTATCGAAAACGGCACCTTCGGCATTTGCGAAAAGTGTGGTGAAGACATCTCTAAAGAGCGACTGAAAGCCCGTCCGGTCACCACTCAGTGTATTGACTGCAAAACCAAAGAAGAAGCTTTCGAAAAAGCCCTTGGATTATAGCGAACAGGCCGGGATAGACCTTCACATACATTCCACAGCTTCCGATGGTACGTTATCGCCGCCGGAAATTGTGTCGATGGCCGCGGACCTCGGTCTGGGCGCTATTGCCATCACCGACCACGACACCATTGCCGGCTCCCGGGAAGCATTGAATCTCGACATCCCCGATACCCTTCAATTTGTAACCGGTGTTGAAATCAGCGCGACCCCCCTCATAGAGGGGAGCAAAGACAGCAGCTACCACATTTTAGGGTATTTCATCGACCTTGAAGATTCGACCCTGAACAACCTGCTAAAAAAACTCCAGGGTGCCCGCAGCCAAAGAAATCCTAAAATCATAAAAAAACTGAAGGCCCTGGGGTTTGACCTCACCCTCAAAGCGGTGCGGTCGCTTGCCGGAAACGGCCAAGTCGGCAGGCCCCACATTGCCCAGGCCATGCTGAACATGGGATACGTCGCATCCATCGACGACGCCTTCGACACCTATCTGAGCAAGGGAAAACCGGCATATGTGGACAAGTTCCGCATCGATTGCAGTGAAGCAATTCAGACGATCGTCGGTGCCGGCGGCATTCCTGTCCTGGCCCACCCGGGGTTGTTGCAGTTAAACCGTGACGAAGACCTGCATGGCCTGGTTGCGTCCCTTAAGGAGATGGGCCTGGTGGGCCTCGAAGTTCTATATCCCCAACATACCAAAAAACAGGTAGGCGGCTACATGGCCCTGGCCGAAGATCTGGGCCTGCTTATCACCGGCGGCACGGATTTCCACGGCGCTCTGCATCCGAACATCGCCATGGGAAAAGGCGGCGGGTCCCTGTTTGTTCCTTACAGGCTTTATGAAACCATGTGCCGCCGGCATACCGAAATTTCCGCCGGACGCAAGGCGGAGAAGGCCCTGGGATACACGTTTCAAGACCCGGACCTCCTGCTGGAAGCCTTGAGCCACAGTTCCTTCGTCAATGAACATATCGACCCTGACCGACGTGACAATGAACGATTCGAATTTTTAGGAGACGCCGTACTGAATCTGATCGTGGGCGACCTTTTGATGCAGCATGACCCGGCGTTGAGGGAGGGCGACCTCACCCGCATACGCGCCGCTATGGTAAACGAGCAGCAACTGGCCGATTTGGCCAGGTCCATTGCTCTCGGCGATCATATTCTGCTTGGCAGAGGCGAATCCAAAACCGGCGGGAAAAACAAAAGCTCGATCCTGGCGGACACGCTGGAAGCCATCATCGCCTCCATCTATCTGGATGGTGGCTTTCCGTCTGCTTTTCGATTCGTTAAAAAACATTTCGCGCCCCTGATTCAACCGCTGGTCAACACTATCAACGCGCAGGATTATAAAAGCGAACTTCAGGAGTTTGTCCAATCCCGTCACGACCCGGTTCCGGTTTATACCCAGTATGACGCGAGCGGTCCGGATCACGATAAGATTTTCCGCTTTCACCTTGAAGCCTGCAACATTCGCACCAGGGGTATCGGCAAAACCAAAAAAGCGGCCGAGCAGGATGCCGCTAGAATCGCACTCCAAATTCTACGTCGCGGCGCTCGTGAAAAAAAGGCTTGATCGCCAGCAAACCAAACCGTTCATTATCCCGGTGTTCATCCCGCACGCGGGATGCCCCCATCGTTGCGTCTTTTGCAACCAGAAAGCGATCGCCGGTGATGCCGCTGGAACCATTTCGATATCGGCGGTGCAAAAACAGATCCGGCAATATCTGACCTACCGGAAAAAAAAACACCGCCGCGTGCAGATTTCTTTTTATGGCGGCAACTTCCTGGGATTGCCCCGTGAAACCATCCGCTCCCTGCTCGAAGAAGCGTGCGGCTTTATCGCTCCGGGCCAGGCCCAGAGTATCCGCTTTTCCACCCGGCCCGACACCATTTCACCGGAAAAGCTGGAACTGCTCAGCCACTATCCGGTTCGCACCATTGAAATCGGGGTCCAATCCATGGATGACAGGGTGCTTGCCGAGTCGGAACGGGGCCACTCGGCCAAAGACACCGAACATGCCGTGGGTATGCTGAAAGACACGTCTTACGAAATCGGTCTGCAGATGATGGTCGGTCTCCCTAGCGACGACCGCGCGTCCACGTGGGCGACCGCCCGAAAAATTGCCGCCATGGCGCCTGATTTCGTACGTATATACCCTGCGGTAGTGCTTGAAAACAGCCGGCTGGCACAGTGGCATGCCGACGGCAAATTCACGCCCTTGACCACCGAGGAAGCCGTCCAACGCGTTAAAAAAATCTACCGGCTCTTTCAACGTCTTTCGATAGCGGTGGTGCGCATGGGACTGCAGGCTTCAGAGGTGCTGGATGCCGGGAGTGTTCTGGCCGGCCCCTACCACCCGGCCTTCGGCCATCTGGTGCTCTCCAGCATATGGCTGGACAGGGCCTCGGCATTGTTGGCAGGGCAAAAGACGGCTGGCGGCAGCGCCGTGTTCAGGGTTCGCCCGGAAAACATATCCAGGCTAAGGGGCCAGCACAACCACAATATCCAAAAATTGCGGCAGGGATTTCAATTGAAGACCATTGCCGTGATAGCGGATGAAAAAATGGCGGAAGATGCCCTTCGTATCGATATGGAAGATGTAACGTATTGAGATCTGACGGGTCAAAACGTCAAGAAAACAATTCTACAACAAATGGGTGCCCGTTGTCGTTACATGTCCAGCTTGTAGAAATCCGATGCTTCCGTTACGGTGTCCGGTTTTGGGGTGTATTCCGTGGGAACGGTCCCCTCCTTGAAGCATTCGAATATGGTCTTTTTTGATTCGGGTATGGGCAAAAGACCGGTTTCGGCATCGATCTTGGCAAAAACGACCCCTTCGGGAACCGGAAAAACCTTGATCGGCTTATCTTTCAGGATGGTCTTCATAAACCCGAGCCAGATGGGGCTGGCGGCACGCGACCCGGTCTCGGACTTGCCCAGGGAAGCCTCCTCGTCGAAGCCGACCCATACCCCTGTCGTGTAACGGGGCGTATAGCCCATGAACCAGGCGTCGAAAAGGTCGTTGGTCGTTCCGGTCTTGCCGGCCACCGGCCGCTTTAGCGCCTTTACCCGGTGTCCGGTCCCGTGTTGAACAACGCCTTCCAGCAAATTGGTCATGATGTAGGCCGTGCTTTTGTCCAGGACCTTTTCCCGTACCGTGGCCGCCTCCTCCAGCACGTTGCCGTCGCGGTCGACAATTTTGGTTATGAAAACCGGCTGCACCAGGTATCCCTGGTTGGCGAACACCGAATAGGCATTGACCAGTTCAAGCAGGGAAACCCCCGACGATCCCAATGCAATGGAAAGGTTGTCGCTCAGCGGGGATGTGATCCCCAGGCGCCGGGCATAATCGAGGCAATAGTCGATGCCGATGTCCTGCAGAATCTTAATGGTGACCACGTTCCTCGATTTGGCAAGCGCCTCGCGAAACAGGGTCGGCCCGTAAAATTTTTTACCGTAGTTCTTGGGTTTCCAGGTAAAATCCATCTGTTCATCTTTAAAAACAATGGGCGAATCGATAATCATTGTCGCCGGCGTATACCCCTTGTCCAGGGCGGCGGCGTATATGACCGGTTTGAAAGCCGATCCGGGCTGCCGGCGCGACTGCACGGCACGGTTGAACTGGCTTTCATGAAAATCCCGCCCCCCGATCATCACTTTTACGTGGCCGGTTTCTCCCTCTATGCAAAGGAGAGCGGCTTCCACCAATGGCTTCTGCTCCAGCAACAGCTCCCAAAGACCTGATTCTTCATCCTTTTCAACCGCCTTGACGAGAATGACATCCCTGACCTCCAACACCCGGCTCGGGTGTCTGACCTTGACACGATAAAAAGCGACATCGGGGTTCGGTTTTCTGGCCCAGCTCATGGTGTCGACCCTGATCACCCCCTGCTCCCTGCCCAGGCGGACAAGCACTTCACCTTTCTTGTCGTCCACCCTGATGACGACCCCTTCGGTAACCGTCCCGGCTTCCAGCGGGTGCTCCAGCAGCGTGTCTTCCAGTTCCTTGGAAAATGCCTCCAGCTCCTCTTTTTTCAATCGCCTGAGCGGCCCCCGATACCCCTGACGTTGATCGAGGGCATGCAACCCTTTTTCCACTTCGACGCGTGCGGCCTTCTGCATTTCAATGTTCACGGCAGTGTGAACTTGAAGCCCTTCCCGGTACAGCATTTCAGGACCGTACTTTTGCTCGATGTAGCGGCGCACGTGCTCCGTGTAGATGGGGACCTTTTCAATATACCAGTTCCGTCGCGGTTTGATATCCAGTTCCGTATTGATGGCTTCGGTTGCCTGCATATTGGTAATGAAGCCCTCGGCGACCATGCGGTTTAAAACATATATTTGCCGTTGCTTGGCCCGCTCCGGATAATGGAAGGGCGAGTAGCGGCTGGGTGCCTGCGGCAACCCGGCCAATATGGCGCATTCGGCCAGATTCAGATCCTTGACGGCTTTTCCAAAATAATTCTCCGCAGCCGCCTCCACCCCGTAGGCCCCATGCCCCAGATAAATCTGATTCAGATACAGATAGAGAATTTCCGCCTTGGTGAAGGTCTTGTCAATGCGGTAGGCCAGGATCGCCTCCCTTATTTTACGCCGGTAGCTTCTTTCCGGTGTCAGGAGGAAAGATTTGGTTACCTGTTGGGTGATGGTGCTGCCGCCCTGCACAATGGTACCCGCCTCGAGATTTTTTAAAAACGCCCGGACAATGCTGACGATATCGACCCCCTTGTGCTTGTAAAAGCGGGCGTCTTCCGCCGCTATAAACGCCTCTTTCAACATACGCGGGATATCGGACAACGGCACCACAAGGCGGCGCTCCTTGTAAAATTCACCGATCTTGCGGTTGTCGTCGGAATAGATCGCCGTTATGATCGACGGACGATAGGCGGAAAGGGAGGAAATTTTAGGCAGGTCGTCACCCAGGTAACGGTAAACGCCGTAACCGACGGCCGCCAGGCCCAACAGCATCACCAGGGAAAAAACCAGCGTCCAGCGGAACATTCTGAAGAACAACCCCCTGGGTTTTTTTGTCACTTTTTTTCGGGAATTTTTTTCGTTTTTTTTTTCGGACATGGTTCCTGCTTTCGCTTCTGAAAAATGTAAGTGATATTTCTACAATAACAAGAGCTTTTAAACAAGTCTAAAAAATAAATTGACTTAAGAGCATGCTGCGGTTATTGAATCTAGTTTACATAACGACAATCGACTATAATCGTTTTTCAACTGGCAGGTTGTAACCATGATCGAATTAAATTTTGAAAAAACCGGTGGATTGCTCCCGGCTATCGTCCAGGAAGCCGAAACCGGTGACGTCCTGATGCTGGCATACATGAACCGAAAGGCCTGGGAAGCCACGCTGTCAACGGGCAAGGCTACCTTTTTCAGCCGTAGCCGCCAGGAATTATGGGTAAAAGGTCTGACGTCCGGGAATGTCCAGATCGTCAAAGAAATTCGTATAGACTGCGACGACGACACCGTTTTGTTGAAGGTCGAGCAGGTCGGCGGGGCTGCCTGCCACACAGGACACAAGAGTTGTTTTTTCAAGCAGGTCAAAAACGGGGCAGTTACCGTTGTCGGCCGGCCGCTTTTTGACCCCGAGGAGGTCTACAAGTAATGGAAACCCAGTTAAAACTAGGCGTGCCCAAGGGCAGCCTGCAGAGTGCGACCATCGCCCTGTTCAAACGCTCCGGCTGGAAAATCAACGTAAACGGCCGGAGCTATTTTCCTGAAATCGACGACGACTCCATTTCGTGCGCTATATGCCGGGCGCAGGAAATGTCCCGCTACGTGGAAAACGGCACCCTGGAGGCGGGCCTGACCGGAAAAGACTGGATCGCCGAGAACCGGTCCGATGTGCATGTGGTGAGCGACCTGGTTTACTCAAAAGTGAGCGCACGTCCGGCCCGGTGGGTTCTGGCCGTTCCTTATCAGTCCGGCATCAATTCCATCGAGGAACTGCATGGAAAAAAGATCGCCACGGAACTGGTGGCGTATACTCGCAGGTATTTCGAAAAAAAAGGCATTGACGTCAGCGTCGAATTTTCCTGGGGGGCTACGGAGGCCAAGGTGGTTTCCGGTCTCGCCGATGCCATTGTCGAAGTGACGGAAACGGGCAGTACCATCAAGGCTCACGGCTTGCGCATCATCCACGAACTGATGCAGACCAACACCCAGCTTATCGCCAACCACGAAGCCTGGAAACAGCCTGAAAAAAGAGCAAAGATAGAACAAATCGCCCTGCTGCTCAAGGGGGCGCTGCGGGGGGAGAAACTGGTGGGCCTTAAAATGAATGTGCCCGAGGCCAAATTGGAAAAAGTGATCTCCCAACTCCCCAGCTTGAATGCACCGACCATCGCCTCATTGTATCAAACCAACTGGTTTTCCGTGGAAACCGTGGTCAACACCAGCGTTGTCAGGGACCTCATTCCCGAGCTTCTGACGGCCGGTGCCGAGGGAATCATCGAATACCCCCTCAACAAGGTCGTATAAATGGTTGCCAAACGCGCCGCTCAAATAAAGCCTTTTATTGTTATGGATGTCCTCGAGAGAGCCTGCGACCTGGAATGCAGGGGCGAGGACATCGTTCACCTCGAAGTGGGCGAGCCGGATTTCGACACCCCGAATTGCGTCAAAAAAGCGGCTGTCGCCGCCATCGATGAGGGGTTTACCCATTACACCCACAGCCTGGGCCTTCTGGAGCTGCGTGAAGCGATCGGTGAATATTACCACCGGACCTACCGGGTGAAAGTCGAACCGGAGCAGGTTCTGGTGACGTCGGGAACGTCACCGGCGATCTTCATGCTGTTCGCCGCCCTGCTGGAAGCCGGCGACGAGGTCATCCTTTCGAATCCGCACTACGCCTGTTACCCCAATTTCATTCGCTTCGTACAGGGCGAACCCGTCATGGTGCCGGTATTCGAAGAGGACGGTTTTCAATATCGGCCGCAAGCGATCGAAAAAAAGATCTCACCCAGAACAAAGGCGATATTCATCAATTCGCCTTCCAACCCAACGGGCAATTTGTTGTCGGAAAAACGCATGCGGGCGATCGCGGCACTCGGGCCCTATATCGTATCCGACGAAATTTACCATGGGCTGGTATATGAAGGGCAGGCCCATTCCATCCTCGAATATACCGACAGGGCGTTCGTACTCAATGGGTTTTCAAAGCTTTTTGCCATGACCGGGCTCCGCCTGGGCTACGTGATCGCGCCGCCCGAGTTTATTCGCCCGATCCAGAAAATTCACCAGAACTTTTTTATTTCCGCCAACGCCATGGTGCAAAAAGCGGGTATCGCCGCCTTGAGAGAGGCCGGCCAAGATGTCCGGCGCATGCAGGCAACCTACGACAAACGACGACGATTCATGATTCAGCGGCTTAAGGAGTTGGGGTTCGGCATAACGGTCGAGCCGACCGGGGCCTTCTATGTTTTCGCCAACGCGCGACATATAGGCGACGACTCCTACGCCCTCGCTTTCGAGATACTTGAAAAAGCCCGTGTCGGCGTTGCCCCCGGGATCGATTTTGGATCCTGCGGTGAAGGATATCTGCGCTTTTCCTATGCCAATTCTCTGGAAAACATTGCCGAGGGCATGCGGCGTCTGGAAAACTATATCGACAAGAAAAAATAGAATCACGAAGCCGTGCAATTAAAAAGCACGCAATGAATGCTCTTTTTCGTGTTTTCGACCGTTCGTTATTTCGTGATGAAAGATCGCATATTACCCGTGTTTACACACATCACATCAGCCGAATTCGTCACCAGCGCCGTCAAACCGTCCCAGTACCCGCCGCCGGAATTTCCGGAAATTGCATTCTCCGGAAGGTCCAATGTGGGAAAATCATCCTTGATCAATGCCCTGGTCAACCGCCGCAACTTGGTAAAAACCAGCCGCACGCCGGGCCGCACGCAGTTGATTAATTTTTTTCTGATCGAGGGGGCCCTTTCCTTGGTGGATCTGCCGGGATACGGGTATGCCAGGGTACCGGCCGCCGTGAAAAAAAAATGGGGGCCCATGATCGAAACCTATCTGTCCACCCGCAGCTCACTGAAGGGAGTCGTTCTGATCATGGATATTCGCCGCACGCCCGGGACGGAGGAGTTGAACTTTATCGACTGGCTGGATAGAGAGCACCTTGCATCTCTTCTGGTTGTTACAAAAGCCGACAAGCTTTCGAAAGCGCAGCAGAACAATCAACGGCGGGTGATCGCCCAAACCGTTCGAAGGCGCACGGAAGACCTGATCCTGTTTTCCGCAAAAACCAAGCAGGGAAAAGCAAGCGTCTGGCAGGCCATTCAAAGAATCGCCGCGGGTGACAAAAATGGCTGACGAGGACTTCAAATCAGGATTCGTCGCCATACTGGGCGCACCCAACGTTGGGAAATCCACCCTTCTCAACCGGCTGCTTGGTCGAAAAATTTCCATTACTTCTAAAAAACCGCAGACCACCCGCAACCGCATTCTGGGTATCCTGCACCGCGAGAAGTCCCAGCTCGTGTTTCTCGACACGCCCGGTGTGCACCGGGCCAAACAACCGCTGAACGTCCGCATCGTCGACGTGGCGTTGTCCGTGCTGGAAGACGTGGACCTGATCCTGCTGGTAGCCGACGCAACGGCCCCTAATCCCGAGTCCGAAGGCATTTTGATCAAGGCTGTGAAAAACACCCGGACAACGGTGATACTGGCCCTCAACAAAATCGACCTGTTGAAAAAAAGCGCCCTGCTTTCACAAATAGACCACTGGCGGAAAGCCTACCCTTTCGAAGCGGTCATTCCCATATCAGCCAAACAGGGAACCCAAGTGGAGGCCTTGACAGCAGCCATGGAAGAGGGACTGCCTCCCGGCCCGCCGCTGTTCCCGGAAGATGCCCTCACGGACATGCCGGAACGGTTTATCGCCGCGGAACTGATTCGGGAAAAAGCCTTCCGCCTGACCGGTCAGGAAATTCCGTATGCCGTGGCCGTGACCGTGGACCGGTTCATCGAAAAAAAAGGGGGGGGCCTGATTGCCATCGACGCCACCATCCACGTTGAACGCAATTCGCAGAAAGGCATTTTGATCGGCAAAAAAGGCAGTAAACTCAAACAGATCGGAGAAGATGCCCGCAAGGAGATCGAACGCATGGTGGGCACCAGGGTTTTTCTGAAGCTTTTCGTCAGGGTTCAGAAGAATTGGAGCAGGGACACCAAGGCACTGCGACGCTTCGGCTACTAGATTGGTTGTCAAAAAAATACGGACCTATAACCAATAACAAGGTAAAAGCCTGCCTGCCGGGGCGATATTATTTCTCGGCGATCGTCGTGCCTTATTTTGGGTTATAGACCCGAAAAAATATCCGCTTCGAACGCACGGCTGCCCAAAAGCCCTGAAGCCGCCTATTGCCGGTAGGTGCCCTTACGCCGCAACGTTTCCGAATTTTCGCTGATGTAGGTATCTTCCACCAGATCGAGAGACAGCTTGTTCCTGATAAGGGACTTCAGGTAGTCCAGGTGCGGGCACGGCAACGCATGGTAATTGTCCTTGGTGATACATGAAGCCAGGTGGACGACGATCTCCTTTTTGGACACCTTTTCCACCTTTTTCAACATTCGAACAAGATCGCTGAGCTTGCGGTGCACCGCCCGGCCGCAGCACCCGCCGCACGTCACGTAGAGGGTGCGGTACGGCTTTTCCGGCGCGTAGGAGGCAAAACCGCCCGTGCGGTTATTGAAAGCGTGTTCACATAAAAACCCGGAACACCGTTCCATGACGATGTCGCATTGAACTACCACGATATAGCTTTTTTCCTGCATGCTTTTCCTTAACTTCTATCTTCTATTGATTGACAGCCGATGTTCACTGATTATTTATTATGTATCAATATTTGCCGGGATTGTGTAGTTTTTTTCAGAAAAAGAACAATTTATCCGACAATTACACGCCCATAAAACAGGGTGCCGGCAGACCGAAAAATCCACAACTTTTTATAATAATTGATTTTTTCATGTTGCCACTATCAATGGCATTATAATTGCAGATATGTGTCGCATGGTTTCATAAAGACACCGTGACAAAAATAAGGATCGATCAAGATATGAAGAACTTTTTACAACACCACGTGATTATTCCCGCGCTGGTTGCAGGCATCATCGCCCTGCCCGCAGCCGTCACCGTTCATCAGAACTACCCGTTGGACAAAGGACGCCTTGCGATGGCCAGCGCGGTGATGAGTTCCAAGATTGCCGATGCATACCTTCCGCACCCATCGAAAAAACCAACGGTCGCAGTCGACCGGCGGCCGGAAAGCAAACCGAAGCAGCCCTTTGAACGGATTATCAACCAGGCCGCCACCACCCACAAAGTGGATCCTGCCCTGATAAAAGCCATTATCATGGCGGAATCCAGATACAACCCCAGGGCGGTATCGAAACGCGGCGCGATAGGGTTGATGCAGCTGATGCCGGTGACCGCGAAATGGCTGGGCGTGGAGGACAGCTTCGACCCGGAAGAGAACATCAACGGCGGCGTTATGTACTTTCGAAAACTGCTGGACCGCTTCGATGGCGACATCAAGCTTGCCCTGGCTGCCTACAATGCCGGCAGCCGCTATGTGCGCAAGTACGGCGGTGTTCCGCCGTTCCGGCAGACCCAGACCTATATTTTCAAGGTTTTCAAATACCAGCGGCAGTTTAGGCAGGAAAGCACAAAAGCCGATAAAATGGCCTAGTATACTGAAAGCAAACCAATTTTCAGATTATCGAGGGCCGTCGAGTCTCTTGAAGCGGGTAGAAATCATTCCGGTGATGAGAACGTGCGGCTCAATTCGTTCAAGGATTCGCCGGCTATGCGAAAAACCGTCCACGCGTCCATGGGTACCGCCTTCAGCGACTTGTAAAAATCGATGGCCGGTGTGTTCCAGTCCAGCACCCACCACTCCAGGCGACCGCACCCCCTCTTTATGGCCAGGTGTCCCAGATAGGCAAGCAGGCACTTTCCCAGCCCCTTGCCCCGGTAGGCGGGTTTGACAAAGAGGTCTTCAAGGTAGATGCCCGGCCGCCCCAAAAAAGTGGAAAAATTATGAAAGAAAAGCGCGAAGGCTACCGGATCACCCCCGTATTCTCCTATCAGCACCTCCGCTGTGCGCCGTTCTCCGAAAAGATTTTCTCTAAGCAAGCCTTCCGTGGCCACCACTTCGTGTGACAGGTGTTCATATTCCGCCAGCTCACGGACAAAGGTTAAAATCAGCGCCGCATCGTCTGGTTCTGCCTCGCGAATGATAAAATTCTCGATCGTTGTCGCTACCACCGATTGTCACCGTAACACGCGTTCATAGGCCCTCCCACCCGGCCTTATCCAGGTCCACCCGCCCCTGTTCATCGAAGTGAACCCCTTCCGCCTCAAGAAGAAGCCGCTGCATCATATCCCTTTCACCGTTGGCGCGGATGCTGATCATGCCCCGGCTGTTGATGACCCTGTGCCAGGGGATATCCCTTCCTTCGGGGGTGGCGGCCATGGCAAAGCCCACCATTCTGGGCGTACAGCGATCGATGTAGCCGGCAATCTGTCCGTAGGTCGCCACTTGTCCAGCCGGAATCAGGCCTACCAGTTCATAGACACGCTCGTAGCGACTGTCGCCATGCGGCGGAAAATTTTTCGGTGTTGGGGGCGGCATCAGCCGTCGCCGCCCTTTTCCGGATCAGTCGGTTCAAAACGGGAAAGGGGCACATTTTTGCGGACCCGGTCGTGAGGAAAGATCCGGCCGTTCATGGCAATGTAAATCCCGGGTGCAAGGGTCTGGACCGCGGCAATGGCACAGCCGATATTGAAAACAGCATCACTGTCTTTAAACAGGGCCGGCTCCAGGGCGCCCGTCAATACCACGGTCTTGCCTTTTATATCCGCCAGGCTTCGTGCGGTTGCAACCATGGTGTCCGTACCGTGGGTGATGACGATCTTATCAGCCGGCTCATGAGCTACGGCAGCGTGGATGATGTCTCTGTCTTGCGACGTCAGGTCCAAACTGTCCTTGCGCATTACTGACTGGACGGCGTACTCGAAGCCCAGGTTCAAACTATCCAACACCGTGAGAATGTTCGGCGGACCCACCTGGTAATCGCTTTTGGCATCGAAATACACCTTGTCAATCGTCCCACCGGCTGCCAGAAATTTAATAAACACAAGCACCTCCCGCCATACCTTCGCTACGGGATTTTTATTTTATAAAGGTGCCTTCCCGGAATTCCCTGAAGGCCGTCTCCAGTTCCGCCTGGGTATTCATGACAATGGGGCCGCGCCAGGCCACCGGCTCTTTCAGCGGCTTTCCTGAAACCAGAATAAAGCGCAGCCCCTCCTCTCCGGCATCCGCCTCCACATGGTCTCCGTCGTCGAACAGCACCAGGGTTTCCTCATGAACGCGCACCGCTTCGTCACCGCTGAAAAAAGCGCTGCCTTGGATCACATACACAAACAGCGTATGACCCGGTTCGACCGGATGCCGGTATTTCTTCCCGGCCGGTATGTAAATGTCCAGGTATTGCGGTTCGATGACGATGTCCTGCACGGGGCCTGTGACGTCATTGACCTCACCACAGATGATCTTTACCCGGACCCCGCCATCCAGCTTGACTTCCGGGATGTCCGCCGCCTTGATGTCCCTGTACCGTGGGGCCATCATTTTTTGAGAAGCGGGCAGGTTGGCCCATAGCTGAAACCCCCACATCAACCCGCGCGCGTTGCCCTGGGGCATTTCCTGATGAACCACGCCACTGCCGGCCGTCATCCACTGGATGTCTCCCGAACCGATAACACCCCGGTTGCCCATGCTGTCACCATGTTCGATATCCCCGTGGAGCACATAGGTGATGGTCTCGATGCCGCGATGGGGATGCCAGGGAAACCCCTTGATATAGTGCTCAGGGTTGTCGGAATGGAAATCATCCAACAAAAGGAAAGGGTCCAGCGCCGGCGCTTCGCTGAAACCAAAGGCCCGTTTGAGATGAACCCCGGCGCCTTCGATGGTGGGTTTGCTTCTAAAGGTCGTTTTTATGTTTCTTACCCTGTCCACGTAACACCTCCGGTTTACGGGCAGGAGCCGCCCGGATTATTTCCGGGTCCTGCCTGAAATGATGGAAAACGGTAGACGACGCCCACGAAACGACGTAACCGCGCGATGGGACTGCCAGGGAAACGGCCGGCAACCACGCGGTCAACAAAGGCCGGTCAGCCAATATTGTAAAACGCCGACGCATTTTCCCCCAGGATTTTAGATAGCGCTTCCGGCGCCAGTGAATGCGCCATGAGCTTTTTCAACTCCCGATCCCAGGCATAGGGAATATTGGGAAAATCCGTTCCATACATGATCCGGTCCGTGCGCAATTCAGCCAGGCGGATCTCCCGGTCCAGAGGAAAAAAGTCTCCAAGGGCCATGGTCGTATCCAGCCACAGCGTGTCGTATGTCTCTATCAGCCGGCCATAGGCGTCGAACTCGTTCATCCCCAGGTGGGGCACACAGATTTTCAGCTCCGGAAATGTTTTCAATATCGCTTCAAGTTTGGCGGCGCTGCACAACTGATAGGGGTCACAATTATAGGCCGGGCTTACCGGTTCGCGGCCGGCATGAATCACCATGGGTTTACCCTCCCGGGCGCAAATATCACAGACGGCATACAGCTCCCTGCTGCCCATGTCGAAGCACTGTACATGCGTGTGCAGCTTCACCCCCGACAAGCCCATGTCGAACGCTTCCACCAGTACGGCCTCGCTATCCGGTTCGCCGGGAAAAACCGTGGCCATCCCGGTCACCTGGCCGGAAAAACGCCGGCACAAACCTGCCATGTAGCGGTTCAACTCTACGGCGATGCCCCCTTTGTGCGCATACTGCAGGGCCACCACGTGGGCAACCCCCCGCGACAACAGGTATTGGATCAGGTCCTCGGACTCCATCTGGTAACGGATGGGCCAGGCATGTTCCCCGAACCATCCCCACACGGCTTCGAAAAGGGTTTTTGGAAAAACGTGCACATGGGCATCCACGATGGCGGGAGCACCGCCAGGGACCCTTTCACCTTCAGCATCTTCCATGGCGGAAAGCGTATGCATCGACCAGGAATTAGTCGGCATGGCCTGCCTTTCCGGTAAGATACCGATGAATCCAGGCGGCAATCACGTTTCCCACATAACCGACATCCCGCTCATCCATCAGCAGGTGGTCGGCCTTGTCGAGGGACACGAAGGTCTTGGGATGGCGGGCCGCCTGAAAAATCATGGCGGCATTCTCGATGCCCACGGTGTCATCCATTGGGGCATGAAAAATGATCAGCGCCCGGTTCAGGTTCTCTATAGCCGCCGCCATGCGGCTGCGGCTCAAATCGTCAAGAAACTGCTTCTTGATCTTGAATGGACGCCCCCCTAAGTCCACCACCGCCTCGCCCTTTGCTTGAATCTCTTCCATACGGTCTTTCAAGTGCCGTATCACGTGCCCCGGATCCGCCGGCGTTCCGATGGTGGCCACGACTTTTGCCGACGGAATGTCGGCGGCCGCCTGCAGCATTGCCGCTCCGCCCAGGGAGTGTCCGATGAGAACATCCGGCGCCCGGAATTCGGATGCCATAAATGCGCTGGCGGCCACCAAGTCCTCGACATTGGAGGAAAAATTGGTTTCCGAAAAATCCCCTTCGCTCTCACCGAGGCCGGTAAAATCGAAGCGCATGACCCCGACGCCCTCCTGTTTTAACGCCCGGCCAAGATAAGCGGCCGATTTTAGGTTTTTCGTACACGTAAAACAGTGGGCAAAGAGCGCGTACGCAACCGGTGCCGATGCTTCCGGCAGGTCTAAATAGCCGGCAAGCCTGTGGTTGCTGCTGCCCGTGAAATGAACTCTTTTTGACGTCATGTTATTTTCCCGCTTGCCGGCCCATCAGCGATCGAGATTGACCAGTACCCGTCCTGTCTGCTCTCCAGCCAGGATCCGTTCAATATTCTCATCCAATTGGTCAAGGGAAATCTCCCTGCAAAGGTCGTCTTCCATGTCAACCCCCCACTCGCCGGCCAGTTTTTCCCAAATCTTCAACCGGTGGGCCATGGGGCAACTCTGTGAATCGATGCCGATCAGGCGCACCCCCCGCAGAATGAACGGGAAAACCGTGAGGTCAAGATTAGCCCCGGCGACATTGCCACAGCAGGCAACCGTCCCGCCGACATCCATCGATTTCACCACGGTCGATAGGATGTCACCCCCCACGGTGTCGACGGCCCCTGCCCACCGACTTTTCAGCAGGGGTTTGCCGCCCGCATCCAACACGGCATCGCGCCCAACGATCTCCCTGGCGCCGAGGGCGGTCAGAAAGGCGGCACTCCCCGGTTTTCCGCTGGCGGCAACCACGGGATAACCGAGCTTGGCCAGGATGGCCACAGCCAGGCTGCCGACCCCGCCGCTGGCACCGGTAACCAGTATGTTGCCCGCCGTCCTGCCCACCCTGCCGGTGACCTCGTACACGGACATGCCGGCGGTAAAGCCGGCCGTCCCATAAGCCATGCTTTTTCGCAGACTGAGGCCTTCGGGAAGCGGGACCACCCATTCCGCGGGAACGCGCACGTACTGCCCAAATCCGCCCGGGGTATTCATTCCCAGGTCATAGCTGGTAACGATCACCCGTTCTCCGGCGGCAAAGGTGCCGCCGGCGCTTTCGACTACGACGCCGGCGGCGTCGATGCCGGGCGTATGCGGATATTTTCGGGTGACCCCCCGGTTGCACGTGGCGGACAAGGCATCTTTGTAGTTCAGCGATGAATAGTGGACCCGAATAAGCACATCGCCTTCGGGCAGCTCGTCGACAGTCTTTTCCTGAATGGATCGACTGCAGCTCCGTGAATCCGGTGCATCCACGACCATGGCGCGAAATTTTTTCTGTTTCATAACGTTACGCCCTTACCTATACCGATTGCCATAAGTCTGTTCCGTAATAGAGGCCGTCCCTGATACATTCAAAGCGGCATATCATTACCACGCTAATCCTGCGTTCAATGTCGGTTGATGCGATAGCTGCCGTCCAAACGCGCCCACATCTCCTCTATTCTTTTTTCGAGCTTTTCCAGGGCCTCCCCGTAGGCATCCTCGGAAATCTCTCCGGACATTAGACGGCTGTCGAGATAGGCGCGCTCGTTGTCATACCAGCGCTCCGGATCGAAATTGTAGGTCATGTGCTTCCCATCATCCCTTCGACACGCGGCCTCGCTGCCAACCCCTTCAGCCAGTGAGCGGGAATGGCCGAAAGCCCCTGGTACGCCCCCAGGACCATGGCCACCAACATGCCGCGGGCGGAGGAATCGCCGCCGGCCATGATATTCTCAACGATAGCCGCTTGAAAGTCGTTCGCATAACGGGCGATGAGGTGCATGGCACCCGGCAAGGCCGCCTCGACGCTGCAGGCCTGTCCGAAATCGGCAATCGCCCGGCGTGTGTCTGTTTCCCGGCTGTCCAGCCCGCTTCTGACCAGCATTTCGATGGAGCTGTCTTTAAAATGACGTTCGACAACGGTTTCCACGGCCTGCAGAGGATCCCTTCCTGTCAGAACGGCAGCCGTGGTGCGGGCGAAGAGTTCGGCCGCAGCGATCACGTCGACAGGGCTGTGGGTAAAGGCGGTCTGTGCCTTTGCCGCCCCGACCAGGGCTTCAATATCCTGCGCATAATAGAGAAACAGGGGGGCTATTCTGGAGGCGCCGGCCAGCTCGTCGGATGCGGAACCACAGCTGTTGATATCCTTCCCGTCGGCCAGGTTTTGCAGCGTGTCCTGGGTGGCACGATCGACATACCCGGTGTAGGATGCGAACAAGCGGCGCCAGCGCCCGGCAAAATCCGCCAGATCAAACCCGGAAACCGCTGCCACGGATTCCAGCAACACCATCATCTGGTCGCCATAGTGGGTCTGCTCGCCGGCCTTTTTTCCCTTGTGATGCGATGTCAGCGGATCGTAATAGTCGTCGACCCTGCCGAACTTTTTGTCAATGACGTGGGTATTGTAAACCCAGTGCGCCCCCAACGCCAGGGCATCGGCGACAAAAGAACCCATTACTATCGCTTCGATCCGATCTTGCATTGAAATTTCCTCCCGATTCCATCCCCCTTGAAAATATTCTCCGACGGTTTCACGCTGCCAGGATATCCGACAGCACCTCGTAATGGTCAAAGGGCGGCATGATACAGACGCCCGAAAACCGCTCCCGGGCCAGGGCAACCATCTGCCTGGCATTGGCCGCGCCCTCGGCAACCGGATCCTTTGCTTTTTGCATCCGGTCGCGCAGTTCCTCCGGTACGGCAATACCGGCAACACGCTCGTGCAGGAATTGGGCGTGGCGTGGTGTGCGCAAAGGCAGTATGCCCATGATGAGGGGAAGGTCGATGTGCTTCACGCTTGTGGCGATAGCATCGGCGCCGTCCTGATCGTAAACCGGTTGCGTCACGGCAAACTGAGCACCGGCCGCAACCTTGCGCTCCAGATGCCTCACCGCCCTTTGCAGCCCATTTTCCTCCGGATGGACGTCGAAGACCACACCGGTCTTCATCCCCGCGGCCCGGGCCATTTCGACCAGACCGTAAACGTCCACATCGCGAACGGTGCTTGTGTTCCTGCGGTCTTCCAGCGCCACGAAATCTCCCGTGGCGGCAAGCACGGATTCGATCCCCAGAGCCCTGGCGCCCCAGAGCATCCCCTGCAGGCTCAGACGGTTGTGGTCTCTTGTGGTGCAGTGCAAAATGGCCGGTCGCGAAACGCGCTGTTGGATCAGGGCGCACAATGCCATGGCGCTCATACGCGGTTTTGCCACCGGGTTGGTGGCTACGCTGAACCCGTCGAAGGGCAACCCGGAAAGGCCGGACAGGGCCTCGAGAACCGTCCCGGCATCGGGCCCTTCCGGTGGAACGACTTCCACCGTAATGGTGAATCGATTTTCTATGTGGGAACCACCCATGCCAACCGCCCGCCCTTCATCAGCTCAAGAAAGAAAATTCGCCCCCTTAGCTTTCAAAACTATGTTACCGAAAAACAACGCTGTCAATTGTTCAACCGGAACAGGGTCACGTAATGGTAGGCCCCGATATCGTGGGTAGCCGTCAGCGTAAAGCCATAGGGCCGCAGGCGGGCCTCCGTTTGCCGGGGCGAGAGCCTGATGCCGATGGGCGGCCCCGGCGGCCCATCGATTTTCTTGAATTCGACGACGGCCAGCCGTCCTCCGGGCTTCAATACCCGCGCAACCTCCTTCAGCGTACCGTCGTCCGTGTTGTCTGCAACGAGGTCATGCAGCACGGTCGCCATGAGGCCCACGTCCACGGAATCGGCATCGACCGGCATGTGCCGGCTGACATCGGCTACCCGGGCCTGGATGGTGGCAATCCGCCTGTTGCGCATCTCCCTGTTGAGACGCGCTATCCCTTCTTCCCAAAGATCGAAGGCATACAGACGGCCGTCCGGGCCGATGGGCTTCGCGAAAAATAACGCGTAGTCCCCGCCTCCGCAAGCCACATCCAGAAAAGTGATGCCCGGCACGATCTCAAGCGCCTCGAGCAATTTTTCAGCGTCAATCAGGCCAAAACTGCTTTTACCGGCGGCGATGGGTTTATCTGTCATCGCATGTTCCTTTCATTTTGCGGCCGACATACTGGAATCCCAGGGAGCTATGGCCGTTCATCGTCGTCACCTCGATGTCATCGCTCTCCAGCACGGCAAACCGGGCGAAAAGCGATTCGACCCATGGACGGTCGTGATGCCGAAAAACGGCACCCTCCGGCAGTTCGAAAACGCCGTATACGCCATATTTGTCGGCGGCCGCCCGGTATCGAAGGCGATTTCTTGCGTCCGATTGCAACCAGTAGTCACTGACGTATAAAAGACCGCCCGGTTTCAGGACCGCTTCGATTTTGTCCACCAGGGCCATTTGGCCGCTGTTGGTCGGGATGCAGGTCAGAACCGCAAACAGAATCACCATGTCCACGGATCCTTTAAGGGTGGACCAGGCGTCGGGTGTCAAGCCCCTGAGATCCAGATGGGGATAAGCCTTCCTGCCGCGCTGCACCATCTTTTCGGAAATATCCAGGCCCAGAAGATTCCGGTATCCCAAATCGTACAGAGCGTTCAAGGTTCTGCCATATCCGCAACCGATGTCGAGCACCCTGGCCGCCTTATCCAGCCGGTTGTCGAATCTTTCGACAAACAGGGGGTGGGTAAACGTCTTACCCTTCGCCACAGCGTCCCAATAAGCGGCTTGATTGTCCAGGGAATTTTTCATCGTGCTTTCGTTCCCCTATCGATCTTCCTTGGCCGGACCAGGTGGTTCCGCGCGGCTCGGCCAGGATTTTTCCCCTAATCTCGGTTCAGGCGGTCTAAAAAGTCCATCAGGGCCCGGTTGAACCTGTCCGCCTGTTCGATATTGCACAGGTGGGCCGCGGAAGGCAGAACCACCAGTTCGGCGCCACGAATTTCAGCATGGATGGCTTCCGCCGCCGCCACCGGTGTACCGGGATCATCCTCGCCGACAATGATGAGCGTGTCAAGATCGATGGTTGCAAGGCGATCGACATAGTTCAAATCCAAAATCGCATGACCGCAGCCGATAAAACCGTCCACCGGTGTCGCCTGTATCTGTTCACGAATCCGGTTCACCACCGGGGGTGCTTTTTCGAGATAGGGACCCGTAAACCAGCGCGTCAGGGTCCCTTCCATCAGCACGCCCATTCCCTGCTCGCGGGCCAGATCCATACGCTCGCGAAACAGCGGCTTGGCTTCTTCCGGCAATACCGGCGCGGTATCGCACAGGGTCAAACTCAGCAACCGATCGGCATGATTCAGGCCCAGCGCCTGTCCGATCATGCCGCCGATGGAGAGCCCCACAAAATGGGCCTTTTCCACGTCCAACGCATCCAACAGCCCGACCACATCCTTGGCAAGCATCTCCAGTGAATAGGCCCCTTTTGTAACGTCACTTCCGCCGTGTCCGCGCATGTCGTAGCGCACGACGCTAAAAAAGGGCTCCAGCACCGCAAGCTGCGGTTCCCACATCACCATGCTGGAAGCGAGCGAATGGCCCAACACCACCACCGGCCCATCCGGTTTGCCCGTCAGTTCGCAATGAAGCTTTATGCCGTTTGTATCGATTAACATGTTCTCCCCTTTCAGACCTTCAGCCTTTTTCCCAAACTAATCACTCGATCGTTTGCATATCCCAGACGCTTATAAAAAACGATGACATCCCGGTTGGACTCACGGACCTGAAGATTGATTTTCGGGCAGCCAGCGGCGGCCAACATCGATTCCACATGTCGCATCAGCCGGGTGGCAATGCCTTTGCGCCGATGCGCCGGGGACACGGCCAGGTAGTTGATCCATCCCCGGTGTCCCTCATAGCCCGCCATACAGCTCGCCACCACTTTCCCGTCCAGCACCCCAACCAGAAACCACTCCGGGTTCACCCGGCTCTTTCTCTCGATGTCCCTCAAGGGGTCGTTGTGCGGCACCACCAGGCCGCAATGCCTCCACAAATCGACCACCGCAGACTGATCTTCGTTCTGGTATGGACGGACAACAATGTTTTTCATGCCAAATATTTCCCTGATTTTATGCAGAAAATCAAATAAAAATGTGCGGCGTTGTTTTTATAGCCGTATTCGTATACATTGATTTTTCCCCATGCCGAATGCATGATCACACCAGCCCACGCTCAGGAGGATGCCATGACAAAAAATGAGCCGTTGCTTGCCGAAGTCAAAAACCACGTTGCCTGGATACGCATGAATCGTCCCGAAAAGCGCAATGCAATGAGCTTTGAAATGCTGAAGAAAATGATGGAGGCCTTTCATCGATTTGACGATGATCCCGATGTCAGGGTCATTGTCATCAAGGGAGAGGGTAAAAGCTTCTGCGCCGGCATGGAGCTGGCCGACCTGGCCGGCCTGATCGAGAAAAAAAGTGCCGATTACCGGGAGGTGCTCAGAAAAACGATCCTATACGGTCAAACCAGCATCAATATCGTCGAAACCTGCACCAAGCCGGTGATTGCCGCCATCCACAGTCACTGCGTCGGCGGAGGTGTCGACCTGGCATGCGCCTGTGACATTCGACTGGCCTCGAAGGACGCCCTGTTTTCCGTCCGTGAAACCAAACTGGCCCTGGTGGCCGATCTGGGAACCCTCCAGCGGCTCCCGAAAATTGTGGGAGACCCCTGGGCGCGTGAATTGTCTCTTACCGGCAGAAACTTCTCCGGGAAGGAGGCCTTCGACATCGGCTTTGTCACCCACCTTTGTGAAGACCGCGACGCCCTTTATGCAAAAGCGGACGCCATCGCCACTGAAATCGCCGACAACTCCCCCCTCTCCGTTCAGGGTGTCAAGGACACCATGCGGTTCTCCAGCGACCATGGCGTGTCGGCAGGCCTGCAGTACGTGGCCCAGAAAAATGCCTCTATCCTGATCTGTGAAGACGGCATGGAAGCCCTCATGGCCGCCATGGAAAAACGAAAACCAGTCTTTAAGGGACGATAAAATGAAAACGATGACCTATGAAGTTGACGGTGCCATCGCCCGGATTACACTGAACCGGCCGGAAAGAGGCAACGGCATCACCCTGGATATGCCGGTGGAGCTGAAACGGTGTGTGGAGATGGCCGACCTGGATCCCTCTGTGCACGTGATCGCTCTGTCAGGGAAGGGCAAGGGTTTCTGCGGCGGCTACGACCTGGTTGCCAGCGCCGAAGACATGGGAAAGGCGCAGTTCGGCGATGGGAACGCCCTCCATGGATCGGCCGTGGACCCAGAAATCGTGTCCCGGAATCATGACCCGTCGGAAACCTGGGACCCCATGACGGACTACCAGATGATGAGCCGCAACGTACGCGGTTTCATGAGCCTGTTCAACGCCGACAAACCGGTGGTGTGCAAGGTCCAGGGGTTTTGTGTCGCCGGCGGAACCGACATGGCCCTGTGCAGCGATCTTCTGGTGATTGCCGAAAATGCCAAGATCGGCTACCCCCCGGCACGGGTGTGGGGCTCGCCCACCACGTCCATCTGGGCGTATCGCATCGGCATCGAAAAGGCCAAGCGCCTGCTGTTTACCGGCGACTGCCTGAACGGTAAAGAAGCCGTCGAATGGGGCCTGGCCATCGAATGTGCCCCCCCGGAAAGACTGGACGAGCGTTTCGAAGTCCTGCTCGGACGCATCGCCCGCATGCCCATCAACCAGCTTATGATGATGAAGCTGTTGGTCAACCAGACCGTGCATGCCGCCGGACTGCAGACCACCCAGATACTGGGAACCGTGTTTGACGGCATTACCCGTCACACCAGGGAGGGCTACGCCTTTCAGCAGCGCGCCGCCGAGGTCGGCTTCAAACAGGCTGTGCGTGAACGCGACGACCCTTTCGGCGATTGCGGCCCGAGCACGTTCAAAGGCTGATAAAAAATGCTCCGCATTTTATATCTAACGCGACTTCGTCGCTATTAAGGTAAACCGCGCTATGTCTCTCACCGTTTTGATTGTTCTGGCGCACCCGGACCCGAAAAGCTTCAATCACGCCATTACCGCTTCGGCCGTCGAAAGCCTGGAAAAAAAATGGTCATACCGTTTGTTTTCATGGCGCTGCTCTTTCTGCACCAACGTTCCCCCAATTACATCATCTTGTTGATGACGATCCCGTGGGACCTGCCGAAAGCCATGACCTCTTCGGGCCTCGAGTCACCGGCCGCGTAGGTCTGGAAAAATTTGGGGGCCTCGAGCATGTGCAGGACGTAGGAGAGGTGACCTGAATATCCATTGCCGTCCAACCGCTGCAGAGCGGCAATGGCTTCTGCACCGCGTGCCATGACCTGGCGGTGCACCCGGGGCGGAGCATCCCGGGTGCAGACGTGCAGACTGTACACCCGTCTGCAGGCGAACGGCCTGTCCGCATATATCATACAGGCCCTGTTTTTCATTAAAAAGGCGCAGGGCCCCGTTTTACCCGCCTCGCGTCTCTTCATGTCCCGGGCCAGGGCCTTCTTGACCCGGGTCTGCCGTGCGCGGGGCATCTTCCTGACGGCATTGCGGATCATCATCCCTTCCAGGGTCGTGATGTCGATGCTGCCCGCATCCGTGCAGCAGAAGGCACAACCCTTTGAGCACGCTGCCTCGCGGCGGCAGGCGGCGGTGTCCGCATCGAAGGCGGCATATATACTGGCTGCTTCCAGAAATTTATTTTCCATCCGCCAGACGCTCACCTCTTTCCCGGCTTATAGCCTGAGAGCGCCTTCCACAAAGCCAGTCCGCCGACGGCACCGATAACCCCCTGCACCGCGTTGGGAAAGATCTCGACAATGGCGGCCCCGATATCGGTTACGGCAAATGCCGGCATGGATTTCCCTATGGCGGGATAGATGTAGGCTTCGAACGCAAAATAGCCCACCACCACCGTAAAACCACCCGCAAAAGCGGCAATCGTTCGCAGGGTGAGCGTTTTGCCCCTGGCCCCGGACGCGATAAGTCCCACCAGAAAACCCTCCAACCCTTTGGTCACCAGGGTTGCCGGAATAAATACGGGGAATCCAATGGCGTCGGCGATGGTGGGGCCGATCCCACCGACCAGCGCACCGGCCAGCGGCCCCAGCCACAAACCGGCCAGGACGACAAACACGTCACCGATGTTGAAATACCCGGTTGTCGCCGGAATGGGAATGCGGATAACCATGGTTGCAATGGCCGCTAACGCTATCAGTCCCGCCACGATTGCGGTTGTCGCATAGGTCCACGTTCTTTCCTTCATCGTTCTTCCTCCTTGATACCAATAAATTGAAGCGTCAAAGACTCAAAACACTTTATCCCGACTGTCATAAGTCTGTTCCGATTGAAATTCGAAATAGAAGTCGTCCCTGATATTTTCAAGGCGGCATATCATTAATATTCTGCATGGCTGTCGCAGGGCGTTATCCCTGCTAAGATGTTTGCTTCTTTGAGCCCTTTTTGCCTTCGCGGCTATTTCCAGCCCGATCGATTCTCTCCACCTCCGCCACCATGGCTGGTATCGGCTCGAAGGTATGGATGATGCAGGCAAATATCCAGGCATGAATGCAGCTCCACCCCCATATTAGCAGCTTTCCGGGCGCATACCAGTGGAAATCCTCAGCCCCTCTGTTTCTGGGCAGGATCTTTTGGGGATGTTCTTCGATCCAAATCTGAAACAGATTGAAAACCACCTCGCCGGTGTGCTGAAAAACCCGGAACGCCAGGGCCAGATGCAGCCCGGCGGTCCGGAATCTGCCGCTGCGAAGTGCAACCGTGTCGATCAGTTTTTTTGCGGAAAAACTGTTTATCAGCAGCACCGAATACGGCAAAAAAATAATGACGTTGACAAAAATACCGATCAATTTGAAGCTGATGGCTTCTTTTGACTGCCCCGAGGCCAGCAGCGGAAAAATAGTGCGCATCACCGCCCCCAGCATGGCTACGGTCAAGCCCAGGACAAAGGCTGCCGCCAGGTAGGCCAGCAGTTTTTGCGGCCCCGCCTTTACCAGCACCACCAGCCAGACACAGCAGGCATAAACAACCCAGACCATGACATGCGCGATCTCAAAGGTAAACCAACCGGCTGCCTGAAGCTGCCGGATGAAAAGCGTGTTGGGCCACCCTGAAAACCCGGGTAGCCCGAGAAGGAGAAGCAAGACAAGCTTCAGCCACCATGGCCACGCGCCGCTATTTTCTTTTTGCCCGTTCATATCACCGCACACCCATGACAACCGTTTCGCTCCCCGCTTGGGAAAGATGACAGCGTGAGTGCACCATTCCCTGCCACCAGCGGGCATGGTGGGAAATCAGCACCACCGCGACGTCCAAATTGGCAGCGGCACGGCAAACCACCGCCACCAACCGGCGGGCAATCGAACGCGAAAGTCCCCAGCCGGGCTCGTCCAGAATCAGCACGGCCGGCCGCGTTGCCAGACGCTCGGCGATCAGGCTGATCTTCGCCTGGAGCAGCGTGCAACGCCTGGCCGGAGCAGCCGCACCATCGCGTCCTTCCTCCCAATGGGCCCTCAAGGCCCCATCGATTTCCGCGTAAAGATCGCGGGCCAGCCGCCGCGCCTTTTCATCGAACCGGAAGACCCAGCCGAGGTGGCCGTCGATGGACTTGCCGAACAGCTGGTCGATGGCATCCTGAAAAATCAGCCGGGCATCTCCGCTTTTGTTGGGAGCGGCAACCGCCAGGGCACCCTCCGCCGGTTTGATAATGCCGCATAAGAGCTTGCCGAAAACACTCTTGCCCACACCATTGTCACCGGTCATCAGCACCGGCGAAACGAGATCGAGGCGTTGCCCGCCCACATCGGGCCTGTAGGCTATGCGGGAAGCCGGGTGATAGGAAGGGAAACGGATCTCTTCGAACACAACGACCGGATCTTCGAGCACAAGTTGCACATCGATCGCCGGTACCGGTCCCTCGTCCTCAGCCGCCGGATGGTTGTTTTCATCGATAAAAGGCTCACCCTTCAGCAGGGCCACATTTACAAAACGACCCGCATGATGAAAGGCATCGGCCAGCTTGCGCCAGTAGTGGTAACGGCCTTCATTCAGCCAGTGGATAGGGCTGCAGGCCACGAGGCCGCTCACAAAGGGACGCATGGCCATGGCCTTGGCAAAATTGAGCAGCAAAATCTCCCCGCCGGACAGGGAGATGACCGGCTGGGTTGCCTTTTCAGCGGGAAGGCCAAAGCGCTCGAGAAGGTCATAGACTGCCCCCTTTTCCACGTTCGTTGCGGATAGCGACAGCGCCGACGACAGCACATCCATGGGCCGGGGAAAAGAAAGCCCCTGTACAGGGTCGGGCAGTATGTGTACACACTCGCCCGCTTGACGTTGACGGCGATAGGTGTTTGACCACGTCCCCAGGTCCCTGAAAAAAGCCCCTTTCCCAAAGGTCATTCTAGGTAGGTACACCCCGGTCTTTTCCGTAAAGTAGGAAACCTGGTCTTCAAATGCATTGAAACGATTAATTTCCATAACAACAATGTTTCCAGGGGAAGTGCTTTGACCAGTTTCTGCTTCTGGCGGGATCGGACAACAGACGGGGGAATCGAAAAGAAATAACCAGCTTCCACCGCCGGCTTGGCAGCAGACGCCTTGGCGTCGAAGGCGTGCAGCTGGACCCTTGTGACCCCCTCGGCCATAAGCAGTTCCACCACTTTCCTGCCGGCCGAACGGGAATGGACGTTCAGGGGCAAATCTACTTCCTTTGACAGGCGGATGAACGTCGTGAATATGGATTGCTGCGTCTCTTTTTCGCCGTCCGTTGCGTAAATCCGCGGGTCGATGGCCAGCTACTCTCTTCCCTGTTTGCGTTCCGGAACCTCGATTTTCCTTTTCTCGGGATCCTTCTGCATGCGGTAAAGAATGGCCACGTGTCCGACCATGCCGACGAGCTCGGAACCGGACTCCCTCTCCAGCACC
This sequence comes from Deltaproteobacteria bacterium, assembly GCA_022340465.1. NCBI lineage: Bacteria > Pseudomonadati > Myxococcota > Myxococcia > Deltaproteobacteria bacterium. The sequence continues at coordinate 85,195 of JAJDNW010000033.1, forward strand.
TTGACAATCGCTTCCTTACGGTCTTTCTCCTTGAACTCGATGAATTTCACCTTGATCAGTTCGTGCCGGTCCAAGGCTTTATCCAGCGCCTTGACGACCGATGGAACAACGCCCTTTTGACCCACGAAGACGGTAGGCTTCAGGCCGTGGGCCAGTCCCCTGAGGTGTTTTTTCTGATAACTTTTCATGGTATCCGTATATAGGTCCTTATGAAATACGTCAACCAATCATCACGGTTGCATTAAAAAGGCGCTGGGTTGGGAGGAACCGGGAAAAAATGATACCGCATTTATATCATTTTCCGGTGAAGCGGCCAGGTTGATGATCCCGGGATTCATGAGGGTCGCCTTTACCTATGCTGAAAAGGACAAACTGGCCTGGACGTTTGAACCCGGAAAATGCTTTGCTTATAAAGGTTTCAAGAGGATGGGGGCCATCGAAAAATATGAGTGTGGTGTTCTTTACCGAATCGAGTGCTGGCTCGATAACTGGGAATACAGATCGCTTCACGCCAGCGATCGACATATGCAATTTGCAAAGCACCGGGGAATGTTCGGGCGAAATACAGTTGTTTTTTAAAAACAGTTAAAAATATCGGTGCCAAACGGCATAGTCGTCCACCAGCTGGTAGCATTCATTTTTAAATTCGAGGCATTCAAGCTTGGAAAGCGATATATGAAAACGCTTTCCATCGCCCATTCTTTCCACAAAAGCCACGATATCATCCCCGTCGGAATCCGGCTCGCACAGCTCAATCAACTCAAAGTGATCTAGAAAAGAGGGTTTGAGCTCCTTCATCTCCAGATACGCCGGGTCGTCCCACCCCCACGAGATGTAGGACACCTCCCATTCAAACTCCTCGATACCGGTCAGCGTTATGGGCCCCTTGATCTGTTTCTTCAAGTACGTCAGGTAGCGCATCGCGTTCCGTTTACTGCGCTTGCAATCGTTGCCCAAAATACCCTTGATTCTTTCGGTCTGCATGTCCATATCAATCTTGCCCTTCAAGGGGGGCACTCAGCGCCTTGACCCGTTTGGAGATGTCCATCACCGTCATCCGCCGGTTGTCGATCCACCACTTGGCCGTTGTTTTTTTCTGCCATTCGGCCATGAAGGCTTCAAACGCCCTGTCCGACATCGCCCTGGCTTCCTCGCTGTCAAAGGCCAGGCTCTTCTGCAGGTAGTCGACCTTGTTGATCAGCTCGGCCCTGATTTTCTCGGCCCAGGAGATCATCTTCTCGGTCCCGGTCAGCGGGGGAAAACCCTTTTCCCGGTTCGTTCTGGAGAGCGTTTCCGTCTGTTTGCTGAAGTACGCCTTTTTGCACTTGTCGCAGTACCAGTCCCTTTTGTCCACCAGAAAGAGGTTTTTCTCGTGGCTTTCGAAAAGCTCTACCGTGAATTTTTTGTGGCAGGTGCGGCACCGAACGTCATAGGTAAATTGATCGATTGTCATAATGATTCGCTCCTATAGCCAATATCAAGGAAAGCCCCTGCCGGGGAATGATGCCGCCCCGGCAATCAAGCAATCTTATTTTAGCCCCCTTATTTTGGATTATAGGTCCGTAATTTTTTTCTCATGAATACGCTCAAGGGGTCCTCTTTGTAGGCACCAAAGGGGCTGGTTCGTGCATAACCCAGCTTCTCATACAGGGCGATAGCCGCGTGCTGGTGGATGCCGGTTTCAAGCCTGGCTTCGGCAATCCCCTCCCTCAGAGCAGCTTTTTCCAGAACATGCATCAACCGCCGGCCCAGGTGTCGGCCCCGGTACGCTTCGGGAACATACAGTCGTTTGATCTCCACGTAACCGCGGCCTGTCCTTTTAAACGATGCAATCGCCAAGGGCCGCTTGCGGTCAAAAGCGGCGATAAAATGGTAGTCCGGCCCGGCCAGATTGGCAACGTCCACGAGGTGGTTGCTCTCGGGCGGGTACAACGATGCCTGATAGGCATCCAACGCCTTGATCATGCGCACAATTTCAGGTGCCCGGGGATCAACCGGCTCAACGGTGATGCGGTCGTCTTGAAACAGTCGTGTCATAACATCCGGAACCTTTTTGGTCTCGACGGATTCCGCTTGCTTGCCCGGCTCCATGCGGAGCGTCAGGGAACGCGCGTGCAGGGCCAGCCGGTCAAATCTCAGGTTCTCTTGCAGATAGCGTGTCGCCCGGGTCGAACCGTAGCGTGCATCACCGACGACCGGGTGGCCGGCAAGTTTCGCATGCCTTCTAATCTGATGGGTGCGACCGGAAAGAATCTCCACTTCCAGCATGGTGTAGTGCTCGCTGCGGTCGATAACCCGGTAGCGCGTTTCACAGGGAAGACGTTTTCCAGGGCCGGCAGGGTTGCTGCGCCCGCCTGCCCTCTTACTCAACGGCCACCGCCAGGTTTTCCATGCACTTTCCGTACCGGGTCCTTCCAGGTTCCCGTGCAGCACGGCTGCGTACACCTTGCTTGCCTCCCGGTTTTCGAACTGTTCGGCATAAAATCGGAACCTGTCCCGCGTTACCGACAACAAAACGACACCGCTGGTTTCCCTGTCCAGGCGATGAACGGGGTGAACGCCGAAATCAGGCTCATATGCGGTTCTCCGCCGAAGCCGGCTGTCGTGGACGACCAGCGCCTTTACCAGGGAGCAAAGATCTTTCCCAGAATCATTGTGCACGGACAAACCGGCGGGCTTATCCACAAAAATCCTTCCGGGGCCGCTTCCCAGCACGGGAATTTCGATACGGCCTTCCATTACGGTGAACATGGACCGGTTTTTATTTGTTCAGCCATCTATCGACCGCCTCCGCGACCCCGCCGTCGTTGTTGGAGGCCACGGTTTGATAGCGACCCTTCAGCGCCCCGGGTGCATTGTTTACCACAAAGCTGTTGGCCGCCCACGCCAACAAATCGCCGTCATTGAAATCATTTCCGACGGCCATGGTGTTTTCCGGCGCTACATTCAGTTCCCCGGCCAGCCAAGCTGCGGTTTTACTTTTGGAAACATCCGCATGAAACACTTCTATCCACGTGGAAAGATGGTCCAGGGGCGATGTTGTTTGGACAACACTCAAGGCCGGCAACGCCTTTCTGACGCTCGTTAGGGCTTGCCCCGATTTGTGTTCAGGCACAACGGCAAGAAATTGGGCTGCCTCCCCAAACCCGTTTTCGTTGCTGCTATTCAACGGCTCTCCGAACGCTCGGTACAGCTCGATGCGGCTTTCGAAATCACGGTTGTTCAGGCTGAAGCGCCTATACCCAAACCGGTGATTGTCCGGAACGGGGTGGTGCAGCATGAAATCAAAATCGGTTTTCCGGAAAAATGCCAGCACACGGGCCACCACGTCCGGCGGAAGGTTGATTTTGTACACCAGATCTCCAGCGGGTTGGGTAATGACGCCGGCGCCGGTGGTAAAAATAACATAATCCACCGGCAGATCCGCACCGGGTGAACAATTAAAGGAAAACAGGGAACGCCCGGTGGCGACGGCGGTTTTAATGCCGCTACGGGTCATTGCTTCAAGGGCTTTCAGGTCCCGCAGGGCAATCGTCCCGTCCGTGCGCAGCAGGGTTCCGTCGAAATCGGTGATGAACAACCCTTTGCCGGTGCCGTCCTCACGCATAACCCTTGCCTCTTTTTTCACCATTAGTGGCTTGGTCTCCGTCTTTTTCGATTGGATCTCCAGGCTCATACGAATCAAATATCGGCGGCAACCCGTCGAAGGACGTCATTTTTTCGATAAGCCGGTCGACGTCCACGAAAGCGGGCAAATGGTTCCGGCATGCGTTCAGTTTGGCCACCACCTTGGGGAGTGTTCTTGCGGCTCCCCTTTCGCGGCCGCTTTCCAAAAGCACGAACAATCCAGCCGACCGGATGAGTGCCTGGAGCATTGTTTTCTGCATTCCCACGGCAGTTTTCCAGGCGGGCTCCAGCCATTCGTGAAACTCGAAAAACAAGGCCCGGTTCCATACCAGTCGTGCAATCTCCAGCGTGTCATCCAGGCTAAGCCCTTTTGCGGCAACCTGCTCAAGAACCTCGGCATAGCGTCCCGCCCGATCTTCGATGTATACCCGCACGTGGGGCGGCAGCTCTTGGGGCGCCAATTGATGGACGGCATCATTCACCGGCCGAATATCCCCGGCGTTGAGGGCGTCCACAAACCCCTCGGAGAGCGCATTGCGGACATCCCGGCATAGACGGTCGTTGAAAGGATCAAACAGGACGTTCTCCTCATTATGTCGCATCTTCCCTTACCCTTCACACCACGCAGAGAACGTCAGCGTTTCGGCCAACGTTCCGCGTAAAGGCGGCCAACGAATAGAATCCATTGAAAATATTTTCATTGTGATCATTCTTAAAATTTGAAATGTTCGACGTAAACTATATATTTAGATATAAATAGTCAACAACCTCTCCAAATCATTCGGTTGATATTATCGTGTATTGACGCGTATAAGATGCACAGCGTGCAGGTTAAACCGTCAGACGGGATCGGAACAAACATGATTGTCTCTTTTCATCCGTTATATGAAGGGGATAAAAATATACTCTGTGCCGGGCGGGATCCGGGCGAAAGGGAGCGAACCGCAATGCGCTCGGCGAGGGCCGTTATTCTGCCCCAAGGGTGCCGCAAATCGTTGTACCGCATGGCCCGGGCCACCTGCCCTCTCGTTTTTCCCAATTATGACAAACGGTTCGAATATCCGGATAAAATCGGTCAGGCCCTTCTTTTCAGAAAATACGAAGCCATACACCCAGAAACCGAAACCTTCGGGTCTGTGGCCGACTTCAGGGAAACCTATGCAAGCTACCGGGAATTCGAAAAAAAACGGTATCCCCTGGTATTTAAATTCGACTGGGGTGGAGAGGGGCACAATGTCTTTTTAATAAAAGATGCACGGGAACTGCAACAGATGATGTCCAGGGCGGCATCTTATGAAAAAACAGGCCAGTATGGATTTCTCCTGCAGGAATTCATACCATCACGAGGACGCTCCCTGCGAGTGGTGGTGATCGACACGCTAACGAAAACCTACTGGCGCAGGCATGGAAATCCCGACGCCTTTTACACCAATTTAAGCAAGGGGGCGGTCCTGGAAACCGACAGCGCCCCCCTGCTGCAAGAAGCGGGGAAAAAAGCGGTCATCGCTTTTTCACAGAGGACGGGCATCGATCTGGCCGGATTCGACCTGCTTTTTTCAGAAAAATCGCTTGCAAGGGGCTTGATTGAACCCCTGTTTCTGGAAATAAACTATTTCTTCGGGCGCAAAGGCCTGGGCGGCTCTGACGCTTACTACAAACTCCTGCAACGAGAAATTGACCGCTGGATAGATGTTCATGTCCGCCGATAAATCTCAGGCGCTCAACTTGGGTCGGGGTTTGAAATCCGGACCGGGTGCTGATATGCTGCATGTGCAACAAAAAAACCGTCAATCGCTCGTTGCATTACTATGAAACCATTCGCTTACGACCTGGACGCAAAGGATATCAGCCGGGAACGCCGCAAGGCGCGAGAACTGCGGGCTTCCCAGTGGTGGAAACGCCGCTGCGACAAGGGCGTCTGCCACTATTGCGGCAGGGCCACACCGCCCAAGGAGCTCACCATGGACCACATCGTGCCCATTGCACGGGGGGGCAGAAGCACCAAGGGAAATATCGTTCCCTGCTGCAAGGACTGCAACAATAAAAAAAAACAGATGCTGCCCATGGAGTGGGAAGGGTACCTGTCAACGCTTGGACACAAAGCGTTTTAAATTCATGGCAACCGGTATTATGGGTGAAAAACAGCTGAAATTCCTGGAATTCGTGCCGCTTATCCTTTATATAACCTTCGTTCGGGCGGTGGGAGGCGACGCAGCGGCCCTCCCATGGAAGATCTCCTTTGTCACGGGCGGCATTGCGTCCGTGGTCGTTTTTACCGTCCTCATGCGCAACAAAGGGTTCATCCTCAATCGCATCGTACTGGGCGTCAACCTGTTTCTCATCAGCGGAGGCATTGCCGTCGCTCTGCGGCTGGATCCGCTGCTGAAGCTTTACTGGCGCTTCAACCCCGCGCCCATGTTCATCTGGATTTTCGGCGTCGGGCTGGCCGCCACGTTTTTGAGCCCGAGCGGCTTCACCGGAGAGTCCCTCAGCGACCGCGGCACCGTTCGACGGCATTCCGCCCTATTGACGGCGGCAACCGCCATTGCTTTGGGAATTTCGTTGGCGTTTCGGGGAAAAGCGATTTATGCCGACATCCTGCCTTTCATCGGCCTCTTTATCGTCAACGACAGGCTGCGGGCGAAACCCAGCCGCTCTCCGGACCAGGGGTAGCCGGTTTTATGCGAGCGCAACCAATGGATACATCGTCGGGTTCACGGCGTCGGTGGACACCGTACCTTCTTCTGACCGTTGCCCCCCTGTGCTGGGCCGGCAACGTGGTCGTGGCCCGCAACATTGTGGACACGGTTTCTCCGTTGAGCCTGGCCTTCTGGCGCTGGACCCTCGCCTTTGCCATCCTGCTTCCCTTTGCCTGGAAACAAGTCGTCAGGGATTGGTCTGTCTTTCTAACCCATTGGAAGATATTTTGCTTTTTCGGATTAACCGGCATCAGCATGTGGAATACACTGCTCTATGTGGCGGTACAGACAACCACCGCCATCAATGCGGCCCTCATGCTTACCGTCATGCCGGCCATGATCGTTCTGATCTCCCTGGCGGCTTTCAAGGAAAAAATAACGCCCCTGCAAATGACCGGCCTCTGCTTCAGCATGATCGGGGCCGTAACGGTCGTTTTGCACGGCCGTCTTGAAAACCTCGTGAACTTCGTTTTTGTCGAAGGGGATCTTTTCATGCTGCTGGCGGTCCTGGTCTACGCCCTCTATTCCGCATTCTTAAAAAGCAGACCGCCGGTCCATCCCGTGAGCTTTCTTTTATTCGTTATCGGAATCGGTTTTCTAGGACTATTGCCGCTCTATGTGTGGGAATGCGTTGAAGCCACCGCCTTTTCCTTCGATAAAGCGTTTCTTTTTAGCATCGCCTACTTTGCCGTATTCCCTTCGCTGGTAGCCTATTTCTGCTGGAACAGGGGCGTGGAGCTCATCGGTGCCAACCGGGCCGGGTTGTTTATCAACCTGATGCCCGTGTTCACCTCCATCATGGCTCTCATCTGGCTGGATGAAGCGCTGCACCCCTACCACCTGATCGGTTTGTTTCTGATTTTTACCGGAATGGCGCTTTTCAACCGGCATCGTTGAGGATTTCATGCGAACGGAAAAAGGGATGCACGACCTCGTGGAGGCAATATTCGCTGATAAGCTTAGTTTTCCACCGACCTTACCGTTCCCAGGTATATGGCCATCAAGACGATGCCCACCCCGCACCAGTTTATCCACCCCATGGGGCGGCTAAAAATCAATACATCCCAGACAAAAGCGAGGGCCGGCTGAAGCAGAAGAACCAGCCCGGAAAGGGATGCCCGTATTTTTGGCAGGGTATTGGCAATAAAAATCCAACCCAGGAATTGACTGAAAAGCCCCAGTGCGATCAATGAAGCCAGGCTCATTAAACCGGGTATTCTGAAGCTCTCCGACGATACATACACCTGACTGCCTAAAAACACGGTCGATATGAGCGAAACCAGCGTTAAAACATAAAAAAAAGAAATGCCGCTCTGTTCGGCCTGGAGCCTGCGCAGAGACAGGAGAAAGCCGGAATAGCAAACCGCAGCCGCCAGTCCCGCCAAGATCCCAAGCCTGTACGTTTGATTCAAATTGTCCCAATCAACCCCTACGACCATCAGAAGTCCCGCAAAGGCTAAGGGAACGGACAGGATGAATTGAATAGGTATTGTTTCTTTTAAAAATACGATGCCGATCGCCGTTAAAATAAAAACCTGAAAATTTGGAAGAATCGTTCCAAGCCCCGGACCGATGCGGTTGATGCTGTAATGATAAAGCCACAGGTCCAGGGAAAAAAAGAAACTGCACAGCACCATCAGCAACAGTTGCCTTCGCCCGGGCCGGCACCATTCGCGGCGATATATTGAGGCCGCCACAAGAAAGATTCCTCCGAAAAAAACCCGATAAAAAGCCGACGTCGTCGAAGGCACGTGACTCCATTTGACCCACACTCCGGAGAAGCTGATGATGGCGGCCCCCATGACCAGCACAGCCAGCATGGGTATCTTGTTTTCAACCGATTTTTCTTTCATGGTCTACACGAAACAACGCTCGCTTTCCTCTACGTTGACACGAAAAAATAAAAACCCGTTGTGGCGATTGTCGTAATTACCGGACTCCCATAAGCCAAAGTCCTTTTGCTTGTCAATCAACACTTAATCTTGATATTGAAAATGAACAAATGCTGCTAACAAAACCTTTGGAACCATTTTTTGAAAAGGGTATGCCATGACCACCGTCAAAGCCAACAATATCGACATCGAGTATGAAACATTCGGGAAAGCAGACCATCCAGCCGTCCTCTTGATCAACGGGCTGAGCGGTCAGCTAGTGGAATGGGAGGAATGGTTTTGCCGGAGCATCGCCGACAGGGGATACTTCGTCATCCGGTTTGACAACCGGGATGCCGGGCTCTCCACAAAATTTGATACTGCCGGTGTACCCAACCTGGTTGAAGCGGCTCAAAAACGTTTCATCGGGCAACCGGTAGCCCCTCCCTACACCCTCGAGGAGATGGCCGAAGATGCGGCCGGATTGCTGGACGCCCTCGGCATTGAAAAGGCCCACGTGTGCGGCATGTCCATGGGGGGGATGATTGCCCAAACCTTCGCCATAAAGTATACCACGCGCCTGCTCAGCCTGACCTCCATCTACAGCGCCACCGGTGACCCGGCACTGCCGCCCCCGGAACCCAGAGCCATGGAGGTTCTGATCAAGCCCAATCCCACCCGACGCGATGCCAATATCGAACACGTCATCAACACCTACCGTGCCCTTGCGGGCTCCGGGTTGCCCTTTGACCAAGCCTTTCATAGCAAGATGGCGGCGAGGGCCTACGACCGGTCCTTTTGTCCCCAGGGAACCGCACGCCAGTTGATGGCGGTCTGGTCCCAGAAGGACCGCACCAGGGAGCTTGCCGCGGTCGATGTTCCCACACTGGTCATCCACGGCGACGAAGACCCCCTGGTTCCCTTGCAGGGCGGAAAAGACACCGCCGCTGCCATACCGGGCGCCAGACTCTTCGTCATAAAGGGCATGGGGCACGAACTGCCGGCACCGAATGCACATTGGGAAGAGATCCTGCGGGCGTTTTTGCGCCACATAAAGTGAGTTGAAAAATTGATCATTTTTGCATACAGTAGGCGAACTCATTTTTGCTATGATTTTTGGTTAAACGCTGATGTTCAACAGGAGGTGTGAGGTATGAAAAAGTGGCGATGCACGGTTTGCGGATATATTCATAAGGGCGACGAACCGCCGGACAAGTGTCCGGTCTGCGGTGCGGACAAAAGCCTGTTCGAAGAAGTCGTGGAGACGGCGGAGGAAACGGCTGATGCCGCCGCCGCAGAAACCCCCGATCCGCCCCCGGAGACACCGCCCGAAGAGCCAGCAAAGTCAGACCCGGAAAATCCACCCGTAGGACGGTTCGGAGAGCCCTACCAGCTTCTGATCGGGCAGATGCTCAAGCACCATGCCCATCCGATCTCCACCCACATTCCCAACGGCGTTCTGCCCATCACCTTCCTTTTTTTGCTCTTGGCAATGGTCACCGGATCGAAGTCGTTGGATACGGCGGCTTTCTGCAACCTTATCATGGTCGTACTCACCATCCCCGTGGTCATCTTTTCCGGCTTCGTCGAGTGGCGGCACCGCTACAAGGGCATCATGACCGGTCAGTTCAAGCTTAAAATCGCCTGCGCCGCCGTTGTCGCAGCCGGAACCCTTATCCTGGTCCTGTGGCGGATCGCCTCACCCGACGTTCTCACCGCCACATCCACAGGAAGAAACCTGTTCGTTTTCATCGGTCTGATAACCGTGACCGCCGCCGGCATTGCCGGCTTCATCGGCGGCAAACTGGTATTCAAGGATTGATGACGGGAATGGATGACAACCAATGAATGCCGAATCTCAACCTGGTGCCCCCCCGGCACCGACCCGGGACGCCTCAACCCTGGTCTTGCTGCGCATGCGGCCCACAGCACCCCCTTTCGAGCTGCTCCTCATGCGCCGCCATGCCAAACAGCGCTTCATGGGCAAAGCGTTTGTCTACCCCGGCGGACAGTTGGATGAACTGGACTGCAACCCCTCTCTGGCCCTTTACGCCAACGGGATCACCGCCGACATCGCCAAACGGCGGCTGCGCGAAAAGAATCTTTCCGGCGAAAAAGCCCTCGGTCTTTTTTTTGCCGCCATACGGGAGACATTTGAAGAGTCCGGCGTGCTCATGGGTGGCCGGACATCGGGACGGGACATCGATTTCAAGGATGCAGCGGTCAGCAGACAATTTGCCGAATACCGCGCGATGATACATCAGCAAAAGATGTCACTGGAAGATCTCGCCAAAGAGGAAAAATTGGTCTTCTGGCTGGATCGGCTCATGCCGTTTGCGCACTGGGTCACGCCCGAGGCCGAACCCAAACGGTTCGACACCCGGTTTTTTCTGGCGCCCATCCCTCATGGACAGGCACCCGCGCATGACGCCCTGGAAATGACGGAAACCATGTGGCTCACCCCCAAAGAAGCGCTGAACAAACAAACGGCCGGAGAGGTGCTTCTCATGCCGCCAACCATTAAAACCATAGAAGAGATGTCCGTGTTTTCCTCCCTGGGCGACCTGCTTGGCTATGCCGCTTCGCGCAGCATCCCTACCATACTACCCCAAATCACAACCGAGGGTGACCGTGTGGTGGTTAAGCTGCCCAACGATCCCGAGTACACCATTGCCGGGTCGAAGCAACGGCTTCGACCGAATGAAATTTCAAGAATTGTCATTGTGGAAGGCAGGCTGAAAGCCGTCTGTTTTTGGGAACAGACGGGCTGCTGAACGCTGCAAGTCTGGTTCTTGCCGGCAAAAGATGTGCGGATGGAAGTCATCCTGAAAAAAATATAGCGCAACATTCCCATGGGGATTTTGCGCTAGCGTTCACCGCGCCGGTAGGGTTCACCCAGCATGGCCGGCGCATTCAGCTTCCGGCTGTCCTTAAGACCAATCACCAAGAGGACCAGCAGTGTGCCGATATAGGGCAGCATGGCCAGAAAGTTGGGTGAAATGCCCAGCGGCTGCAGCAGATACTGCAACACAAATATGCCCCCGAACAAAAACGCGCCCACCAGGGCGCGCATGGGGTTCCACAGGGCGAAGATCGTCAGGGCGATGACGATCCACCCCCTTCCGGCCGTCATCCCCTCGATCCACGACCCGCTGTATGATATGGACAAATTCGCCCCGGCCATGCCGGAAAAAGCACCGCCGGCTATGATGCTCCCGTAGCGGATCAAAGAGACGTTGACGCCCTGGGCCTCCGTGGCCTGCGGGTTTTCACCGGCGGAACGGATCTTGATGCCCAGGTCCGTGTAGTCAAGCATGAACCAGGCGGCCGGGGCCAGCACCAGCGCCATGTAGAAAAACGGGCTCTGGTCGAAAAAGATCTCTCCCAAATAAGGAATGTCGGACAGATACGGAATGGCATAGTCGTGCATTTTTACGCTGAGGGGTTTTCCCACGAAGGGCTTCCCGGCCAGTCCCGAGATGCCCAGGCCCAGCATGGTCAGCGCCAGGCCGGAAACCACCTGGTTTGACTGCAGGCTCACGGATGCAAACGCGTGGATGACCGATATCACCATGCCCGCCAGAATGGCGGCCATCAGTCCGAGCCATGGATTGTGCGTGTAAAAAGTCACCATGAAGGCGGCTACCGCCCCGGTCGACATCACCCCTTCAACACCGAGATTGAGAATGCCGGAGCGTTCGCAGATTACCTCACCGATGGTGCCCAGCAAGAGGGGCGTACCGGCAATCAAGGTCCGCCGGACAACTGAAACGATCATATCTTCCATACGCTCAACCTGTTTTCAGCGGCTTCGTTGTCTGATGGCCCGTTCGCGGTTCAGCAACGAACCTGACTTTATGTTTCAAAAAATAATCCCCCATGATCAGAAACACGAGGAGGGTCCCGTTGAAAATTTCCACCGTCGCCGCGGGAAGCCCCAGGGAAATCTGAATGGCATCCCCCCCCACAAGAATACCGGCAAAGAATATGCTCGCGATGATGACGAAAAAGGGATTGAGTTTGGCCAGCCAGGCAACAATGATGGCCGTGAAGCCATAGCCGGATGAAATCGAGTCCGGATAGCTGAGATAGTGGTGAAGCCCCGCGACCTCCCCCACACCGGCAAACCCCGCAACGCCGCCACTTATGGCCATGATGATCAGTGTTGTCTTAAAGAAATCGATTCCCGCATAGCGGGCTGCCTCGGGGTTTTCGCCGATCACCCGGACTTCATATCCGAAACGGGTCTTGTAGATGACCATGCCCAGAACGGCCACGGTCAGCAGTGCCAGAATAAGCGTCGCATAGTGGATCCGCGACCCGGGAATCAACCCCAGGGTGGCCGATGCCGGCAGGTCGTCGGTGTAGGGAAAGCCGAACTTGGTTTTTCCCTTCCAGGGGCCCACAATCAAGAACGTCAGAAACTCGGCGCAGATGTAATTCATCATCAGGGTCGAAATGACCTCGTTGATGGCAAACTTTATCTTTAAAAAAGCCGGAATCAACCCCCAAAAAGCGCCGCCCACGAACCCGGCGAAAAACATCAGGGGAACGATTACCGGTGCAGGGAGGTGCGGGCCCCAGTTGAGCCCTACCCAGGTACCGAAAATGGCCCCCATCAAAAGCTGGCTCTCCGCACCGATGTTCCAGAACTTGGCTCTGAAGGCGATCGCCAGCCCGACGCCGATCAGGATCAGCGGAATGGCCTTGGTGACGGTTTCCTTGATGCCGTACATGCTGCCGAAGGAACCGGTGAAAATTTTTGCTATGGCAAAAACAGGGTTCACGCCAAAGGCGAGAAATATAAGCCCAATAAAGAACAGACCGGCCACGATCGAAAAAGCGAGCGCCCAAACCTTGTCGGCCGTTGTAATTTTTTCTCTGTCGGTTATGTTAATTGAGGGTATCATTCACTTTTTCCCCATGGCACGAGGCACGGCACCCCACGGTCATCCGGCCACACCGGCCGCAGGCAAACGCAGGGATCCGGCCATCATCAACCCGATATCCGCCGTGCGCGGATCATCGCTTTTCAAAATGCCCATAAATTCCCCCTGAAAAAGAACGGCTATCCGATCGCACAGTTCGAAAATCTCCTCCAGATCTTCCGAAACCAGCAGCACCGCCCCGCCGGCCATGCGCTGTTTTAAAAGCTGCTTGCGCAGGTATTCCGTTGCCCCCACGTCCAGGCCGTAGGTCGGGTGGGAGGCCACCAGGAGAACCGGGTCATGGCTGATCTCACGACCCAGAATAAGCTTTTGAATATTGCCGCCCGACAAATCCTTGGTCTGAACATTGATGGAGGGCGCCAGGACCTGGAAGGCGTCCACCAGTTTTTTAGCATGAGACTTGATGTTCCCGTATGCCAGCAGCGAATTCTTCGAATATTTTCTCAAATGGTGCTGCTTGAGGATAGCGTTTTCATACACATAAAGACCCGGTGCGATACCGAACTTAATCCGCTCTTCCGGCACATGGGAAACACCGCTGTCATAAATCTTACGGGGGGACCGGTTGGTTATGTCGCGATCATTGACGCTTATTTTCCCCGCAGCCACCTGCCTCAGGCCGGTTATCGCTTCCACCAGTTCCCGCTGACCGTTGCCGGAAACACCGGCGATGCCGAATATTTCGTTTTTATAAATGTCAAAAGAGACTTCCTTTACCGCCGGATAGCCCTTGTCGCTGTTTACGGTCAGGCCCGTGACCTGCAACACACGGTCGCTGGGTGGCATTTTTTCCCTTTGGATATCGAAGATCACGTCCCGGCCCACCATCATCCTGGCCAGCGTTTTTTTGTCCATCGCCGCCGTATGGGCATGGCCCACGATGCGTCCCTTCTGCAGCACCGTCACCCGATCGCAGAGAGCCATGATTTCATCCAACTTGTGGCTGATCAGGATAATGAGATGTCCGGCCTTTTTCATGTCCCTCAGCACCCGGAACAAATCCCTGGCTTCCTGGGGCGTCAGGACGGACGTGGGTTCATCCAGTATCAGCAAATCGGCGCCGTTGAACAGGGCCTTGATAATCTCTACGCGTTGCTGCTCCCCCGCTGAAAGCTGCCAGATCTTTTTGAGGGGATCGATTTCCAGGTTGAACTTTCTGGAGAAAGCGACGATGTCAGTCTCGATCTTTTTCTGCGGAAACAGAAAAGGTGTTTTTTTATACCCCAGGGCGATGTTTTCCGCCACCGTATGATTGTCCACCAGCATGAAATGCTGGTGGACCATGCCGATGCCCAGGCTGATGGACTCCAAGGGTGAGGATATGCGCACAGCCCTGCCGTTGATGATGATTTCGCCGGAATCCGGCTGATACAGGCCATACAGGATATTCATCAGGGTGGTTTTCCCGGCGCCGTTTTCCCCCAGAAGCCCCAGAATTTCCCCGGATGAAACCGTAAGGTCGATATCGCGGTTGGCGGGAATCCCATGAAACGACTTGGAGATGCCCGCCATCTCGAGTTTTTCGATTTTAATCATACATTTTAACTGTTGCCAGCAGGAACGGGGAACCAGACCTGCCGATTCCCCGCTCCATTTCACCATGATCCTTCATGATCGGACATGAAAATATATTATTTGGGAATACTGCCCACGATGTTGTCCACATAGTACATCATGCTCAGCAGATCACTCTTGGAGGCCCTGGTTCCCTTTTTAATCTTCAGCACCCCGGTGTTGTCATAGATGGGGCCGCTGAACGGATCGAAAACATCCGGACCCTTTTTCATCTGCGCGTAGCGTTTCATCACCAGATCGTAGGCCGAAATCTCACCGAAATCCGCGGTTTTTATTTTGGCGGCCTTGAGGTCGCCGACAAACTTCGGATTGATGCTGTTGTCGAAGCTGCCCCCCAGGATTGCCGCACCCTCGGCCGCCAGCCACCACATGTCATCGCTGGTCCAGGTCCCGTCATGCAAGTCCTGCAGGATCTTGACGTACATGACGCCCCAGTCCACCAACTGGCCGGACACCACGGAGTCGACGCCGTAGGACTGCATGGGACTGTAATGACTGAAGGTATAAATCTGCTGGCCTTTTTCAGAGTGCTCCTGGCCGACTTCGATGACCGCCGGCGTGTCTTCGGTAAACGCCAGGGCATCGCATCCCTCGGCAATCAATGCTTCGGCGGCCTCCTTGGCCTTGTCCGGCCCGTACCAGGCATAGATCCAGCGGACGTTCAGTTTGGCATTCGGGTTGGCCACTTTGATTCCCAGGGCAAAGGCATCGATGTGGCGCACCAGCTCCGGGATCGGGAAGGCTCCCACATATCCGATTTTATCGCTCTTGGTCAGGGCGCCGGCCATGATTCCGTTCAGATAGTACATCTGGTAGAGGTCGGCGAAATAGGTGCCTACGTTCTTTGACTGCTTGAATCCTGAGCAGTGCATGAAGTGCTTGTCCGGGTATTTCAGGCCGGCCTTGATCGTTTCGTCCATGTAGCCGAAGCTGGTGGTAAAAACCACGTCGCATTTCTGCTCCTGGATCAGCCGGTCGATAATTCGCGCCGAATCGGTCTCGCTCACCGATTCGATGAAAACCGTTTTCAGCCAGGGAAGCTTGGATTCCGCATATTTTCTGCCCAGGTCGTGCGCATGCGAGAAACCGTAGTCACCCACCGGCCCGACATAGATGAAGCCGGCTTTCATCGTTTTTTCCTCGGCCGAGGCAAAGCCGGAAACCATCAGAACACACAGGGACGCAGCCAACACCTTCAACAATGTTCTCATATTTTATCTCCCCTTTCATTCCCAAGTAAACAAACGCTAAAGAACGCACTCCAATTCAATATATTGCTTGACGCACGTATCGCCGCAACCCACTGTTCCGGCAGACGTAAAATGAATTAATACGACAGTCCGGTCCATCAAGTCAACATCTGGATTGACCCCGTCTTTAAGATTGTTTTTATTGACTTTCTCCTCTATATATGTTCTTCTTTAAGTTTACTAAAATCGATTTCCGGTGTTTCAGGAGGTGCAGCGTGTACGGTATAGAAGCAATCAACGCCTACAACGGATGGGCCATGGCGCTCGCCGGTGCGCTCATTGTCATGTGCGGACTGGCGGTGTTGTCTTTTGTCATCTCGAAACTTCACATCGTCGTCGACCTGATGGAAAAACGGAAACAGGACTCTCCTGACGCGAGCCTTGCCATCCCGTCAGCATCGTCCAAACCGGCGCTCACGGCAGAACACGATCTTTCCAATCTGGAGTCAAGCGTGGCCTGTTATTACACAGAAACCGCCAAACTGGGAAAAACCTTCACCCTGCAGGACCTGTTCGCCGTTTTCAGAGAGTGCGATTTTCCCCATCCGCACCTGACCATTCGCTCGCTCAAAGAAAAGGGCCTTTTGATACCGGCCGGCGAAGGCCTGTTCACCTGGAAGGGCTGAACAAGGAACGCTTCGCTGTTCACATAGAAACAAGCGTGGATAGAATCATCCGTTAACATTTGATAAATTAACGAAAGTGTATCTGCCATGGAACTTTTAATTCAATTTCTTTCAAATACCGGGTACTATCTTGCCGACTACCGTCATGTTATCATGCTCTGCGTTGCCTGCGTCTTCCTGTACCTGGCCATCGCGAAAGAGTATGAGCCGTTGCTGCTTTTGCCCATCGGCTTCGGGATCATTGTGGGCAATGTCCCCTTTTTCAAGGGATTCGGATTGGGCATCTATGAACCCAACTCCGTGCTTCACTATCTCTATTTCGGTGTGACCACCGGTATCTATCCGTCTATCGTCTTTCTGGGCCTGGGAGCCATGACCGACTTTTCCTCGCTGCTGCTGAGGCCGAAATTGATGCTGCTGGGCGCCGCAGCCCAGATGGGCATTTATTTCACGCTGCTCAGCGCCCTGGCGCTGGGATTCATGCCCAAGGAGGCCGCATCCATTGCCATCATCGGCGGTGCCGACGGCCCCACTTCCATATTTCTTACCGCCAAGCTGGCGCCACACCTGATCGGCCCCATCGCCATTGCCGCATACTCCTACATGGCCCTCATTCCCATTATTCAACCACCGATCATGCGGCTGTTGACCACCAAAAAGGAACGCCTCATTCGAATGCCTGAAGATGAACGCACGGTTTCCAGAAAAGAACTGCTTATTTTTCCCGTTATCGGCGTGATCCTGTGCTGCTTTCTGGCACCCGCTTCCATACCGTTGCTGGGGACTTTCTTTTTCGGCAACATCTTGCGCGTTTCGGGGGTGGTTGACCGGCTGGCCAAAACCGCGAGCTCGGCCATCATAGACACCGCCACCATATTCCTCGGTTTCACCGTTGGCGCCAGCACCCAGGCCGATGTGTTTCTGACCCCCAAGTCGGTGGGAATTTTCGCTTTGGGGGCGATTGCTTTCAGCATTGCGACCGCTTCCGGGGTTCTTTTCGCCAAAATCCTGAACCTGTTTTCCAAAAGCAAGATCAACCCCCTTTTGGGGGCTGCCGGTGTGTCCGCCGTTCCCGGATCGGCACGGGAGGTTCACCTGGTGGGACAGCATGAGGATCCGGGGAATTACCTCTTGATGCACGCCATGGCCTGCAATTCATCGGGCGTCATCGGATCGGCCATCTGTGCTGGCATTTTGTGGAGCTTCATGGTATAATCCTTTCATACCTTCACCCAATCGAGCTGATTGTTAACAAGTATAAGGCTTGAATCTTATCGCTATTTTTATAGCGTTTGGAAGCGCCTGCCGCGGATATTGTCGATCAATATCGATTACCCACGGCAGCTCATATTTCCAAACGTTATTCCACCAAACGCTATAAGGGAAGGGGGTAAAGATGCTTGCGAAAGTATTGATCAAGAGGCAATTCAAGGACGGTCACACCCAGGAAATCGTCAACCTTCTAAACGATCTGCGCTCAGCCGCCATGCGGCAACCCGGCTACATTTCCGGTCTGACCCTTATGCTGCCGGAAAACCCGAACATCATGCTGGTTATCGGGACCTGGCAGACCATAGATGACTGGATCCGATGGAAAGGCAATGCCGAACGGACCCGGCTGGAAGCCATGCTCGATATCTACCAGGAGGGCCCGACACAATACGAGGCCTATGTCGTGGGCACCGGATTCAGCCAATAGTGCCCAGGCAATCGTCCTCTTCCCGGCTTAAGATCAGGCTTTTATCACCGGATTACCATAAGCACCGCTTCGCGGATGGCTCCGGTAATGCGGCCCATCATTCAGACCGCGGCCTTTCATGAAATCCGTACTTTTCCCTTGTAAGCACCGTCCTAAAAAGCTATAAGTAATTCCTTTAATATTTTTCTATTATAATCAATTCAGATGGTTATCTCCACCTGAGGAAGGATACAGCTATGGGGTTTTTGTCACCGACGACATCCCTGACCCGCTACCGAGTCGAAGGCAAGCTCGACGACCCGGTGATGGACAATATCTGCAGAGGGCTCACCGGAAACGCCATATCCAACATCGATGACGACGCGGCAGAAAGGATCATTGGCTGGACCGCTTTCAGCGACCCGTTTGTTCCCGGCTTCGAGGGCTCCAATTTCTCCATCGGTTCCTATTTCATCTTTTCCCTGCGTATCGACAAAAAAACGATTCCGGCTAAAGTCGTTCAGAAATATTTCGCCATCGAACTGTCTAAAAAGCTGAAGGCCACCGGGCGTGAATTTTTGTCCAGGAATGAAAAAAAGATGCTCAAGGAACACGTTATCAACCTTTTGGCATTGCGGATTCCGGCTACCCCGAACATATACAACCTGCTCTGGGACCATGAAGGCAAAAGCCTCTGGTTCTTCACCAACCTGAAAAATCCCTGCGAAGAACTGGAAACCCTTTTTTTGAGCTCTTTTCACCTGAAGCTGATTCGACTTTTCCCATATACCATGGTTGAGTTCCACGGGGGGCTTTCCGGAAATGAATATGACGCATTCACCAAGCTCACCCCCAAACGACTGACGGAGTAACGCATGCTGGACATCGCCACCGCCTACAACCGCTACAAATTTTTAGGGTATGAATACTTGACCTGGCTCTGGTTCGCCATAGAAAACGATCCGGGAAATCTGCAGAAAGGAGCGCTAACGTCAGGCGAAGGGGGGGAGGTACATCTCGGCAACCGCATCGTCCTCGAAAATTTTACCAGTGACAAACCCCAAAGCATCACGATTAAAGGCGACGATCCCGATTTAGACGCCGCCCTGCTATTTTTGAAAAGCGGCGCACTCGTCACCGAAATCAATCTGGTTTTCAAATTCAACGAACTGGAATGGCATTTCACCCTGAAAGGCGATAGCCTTTCCATCACCAACCTGAAAATGCCCCAAAAAGGCCCGGTGGACACACTTGAAGATACCGAAGGGGCTGTTCTGGAACAGGCGTACCTCCTCGAGCAACTCCTTCAGTACCACGATTTCCTTTTCCAAAAATTCATCCGGTTAAGGGTTTCATCCGACTGGGACAAACACTTCACTCTGGCGTTTAACAAGTGGCTGGAGGCGTCGTGAAGAAAGACGGTCAGTTCGAAGGACGCAGCGGAAGGTTTCACTTCATCGACTGGGGGGGAAATTCGCAATACGCACATTTTTCACATGCAACCGGCCTTTGCGCAGCGGCTTACACGCCCTTGGCCCGGTGCCTGACCGGGAAGTTGCATATGATCGGCCTGGACGATCGGGGCCACGGAAAAACCGACGCACCGGCCGACCCGGCCCGGTTGAAGGGGTGGAACGTTTTTGCAGGTGACCTTGAACCGTTTCTAGAATCCTGGAAAGCCCCCTTCGTGGCCATGGGGCACTCCCGCGGTGCGGTTTCCAGCCTCCTTTTGGCATGCAAGAGGCCCGACCTCGTCAAGGCCTTGGTGCTCGTCGACCCCACCATTCTGCCGTTGGCGTTCACATGGTATATTTATTTCTTAAAAAAAACCGGGCTGATCCGGCATATACCCATCGCCAGCCGCGCCGCCAAGCGCCAGGCGGAGTGGCCTGATATGCAGACGATCCGCTCCGTTTACCGGAAGAAATCCATGTTCCGCACATGGGACCCTGAATGCTTCGACGGTTATCTTGAAGACGGAACCCGGGGAAATGGTCACGGCTCTCTCCGGCTCAGCTGTACTCCGGCATGGGAATCCCGCTGTTTTTCCGTTTATCCCCACAACCTTTGGCACTTCATTCCAAAAATACGGCAACCCACTCTGGTTGTTTACGGAGGACGCTCGAACACCTTTCGTAAGAACGCCGTCAAACGATTGCGACGGCAGGTACCCCACGCGCACTTTCACTGTTTCAGGGAAAACGGACATTTTGTTCCCCTGGAAAAGCCCGTGGCAACGGCCGACGTCATTCTGGACTTTGTCGGCTCGTTGGATTTTTGATGTGTATGCAAAAGATGGTATGGTGGCAGACATGAACCCGTCGATCTTCATCTGCAATTGCCTGGCAGACCTGAGCGATGGTCTGCGGGAGGGTCTTTCCCACTTCTCCGGCCCCAGTCGGACGGCAGTGATCTATGCCATAGAACCGGAGGAAGCACTGCATATTTACGATCCCCAAAACCTGCTTCAGGGACATGAGCCCCGGTTCAAAGAGCTGTACATCGACAGTCGTGCCTGGCAGCGAACCCCCTCCGGGGCTTTCCTAAAAAACGGTTCCTTCCACATGATACCGGAAAAAAATATCCAGCTAGCCGGTCTAATCTCCTACGGCGGACGGTCCAGTTCGGTATTTTATCAGATGTGGTTCTCCGAACACCACCCCGACATGTGCGCCGTCGGCCCGACCGAACGGTGGCTCGAGCATGCCGCCTGGCGGTTTTCCCATGACGTGGCCAACGATGAGCAGCTTTACACGGGCATTTCCGGTAGCTTTCTGCGTGAATATGCCACCCATGCCGTACGTGATTTCATCGTTGATGAAATGAACGTCAGTCTTGGATGGGATACCCAGTTAAGGGTTTACCCCATTCTGGACACGATCCTGGGCATCGGAAATACCCGCGAAGAGGGTGCCTGGCCACGGGGTGAGTTGGCCTTCGTCGAAAAAAAGGCCTTGACCGACATTCGTTTTGTCGCCAGTTTCCCCGAAATGGAGCAACCCAACCTGAGTAATTTCAAGCACGTGCGCAAACTGCTGCTGGCCGTTGAAAATTCCACCCGCAAGCTTGTTTCCCAGGGGCAAACCATTATCGGCATATCGGAAGACTATATCAACGACTTCTGCATCAACGCCGAGTTCAACGGCCGCCATGGGTTTATACGCCTAAATGGGGACACGGTGTGCAGTTTTTCAGACGGCAGTTATCGCTCCACCACCCATCGAGCCAAGCTCGTCCAGGTCGAGGAGATGCTCCTGGAATCCGACCTGGATCCGGAAGACAGCAGTTTTCTTTTCAAAATCGTCTGTGCCCTCGCGCACCATGCCGAAAGTGATAAATTCGGCTGCACCCTCGTTCTGGACTTGAATGAGAAACCGGTGACCATTTCCGGACAAAAGCTGAAGGAACCCATCGACCTGCGGCAGTTGAACTATCTCGAGTTGGCCAAGTCGTTGGCCAAGGTCGACGGCGCCTTGCACATCTGCCGGGATATGAAACTGCACGCCTTCGCCTGCCTGCTGGATGGGCGCAGCATTCCCAGTGAAGACCGCGCCAGGGGCGCCCGGTTCAACTCCGCCCTTCGGTTCACGGCCGAACACCGCAGCCTGATTGTCGTTGTGGTTTCTTCGGATCGCCCGGTGTCCACTATCCAGGAGGGAATAGAGGTCAGCGCCCAGTGCCAATGGCATCCGGAATCCACCTGTACCGTGCAACACCCGACGCTCGAGGAACGGGTCTGCGAATAACAATTGCACGGGCAATTGTTATCAAACGCGGTTTCGCCCCTACCATTTAGAATATACAATATATAGTAGTATAAAAGGACTTAAACAACAATATAGCGTTAAAGAGGTGCCCGAAATAGATGAAAATAGCGGCGAAGCCGCACGCCGTAAGCGCAGCGCCGTAATCGTTACTGGCGCTTACGGCGCTGCGGTTACTCTTCGTGACCTTCTCGAATCAACAGCTCGCGGTACCAGCATGAAAACTCGTACATCCCCCGAAAACGATCTTCATCGTTGACGATGCCAAGACAAATCTCTAAAACCCCCCGACCGTAAGCGGGGCTGTACTCGTCCTGACTTCTGGTCTGTAAAAACTCCCTTACCAGCGTCTGGGTGGTCCGTTTACTCCTATCCCGGCGGATATCGATGGGATCTTTTGGTTCCTGAAAGGGATCCCATCTCTCGTACCCCCTTTTCAGAATCGCCTTCTGATTGCGGGGGGACATGGCATCGAAAATCGCTTTTTTGCGGTTTTCATCTTGTTTGGAAAGCATCGTCACGGCCGCCCCCTACTCCGCCTGCGAAGATGGGACAGCCTGCTCGTCACCGGCAACCCCAAGATAGGTTTCGTCGTAGTCAGTCAGCAGCGCCATGGAGAGTGGCACCAACAACTCGCCCAAACGGACGTATTTTGAGCCGATGTCACGGGCCAAGCGCTCCGACAACCGCAACAGCTTTTGTTGAATTACATCGATATTTACCGTTTGATACGGTTCCCCTGCCTTGAAACCACTGAGTCCGCAGGTGCGCCCCTTGCCGCCGATGGATGTCGGAATCCCGTAAAGGCGGCAGGTTATGGGACGAAACGCATAGAGATCACAGCGGTCTTGAGCATTCAGCAGTGGACACCGTACCCTGACGCCAGACAATTCGTTCAAGATCTCCTCTTCGGTTTTACCCCCCTCTAAATCCTTGACCACCTTCCTTTTAAGTTGGTGGATTTTCCGATCGATCCGGTTAACAGATTCCAGATAGGCGTTTTTGTCCCCACCCTTAAAGGTATCGTTGAAGTGATAATTTACATACAGGGCTTCTATCAAGGGTAAGTCAAACAGGGCGTAACAACAGTCTGCGCATCCCAACCTGCATTTAACCAAATCCGGATACTGTTCTCGAATTTTTTCAAATGTCTTGTCGGCAAGGTCCAGCAGCGCTTCATACTCTTTGAAATACGGATTAAAATCAATACTCATGGTCTATTCCCTCAAATTGTTTCACGTGAAACATTATTTTCCAACACAGAAGCGGCTGAAAATAGTATCCAGCATGTCTTCTTTGCAGTTCAACCCCAAAATTTCATCCAATCGTTCGATGGACGCCTTCAGGTCGAGAGCGGCAAAATCCATTTCCCCCCCCTTAGCGATGGTTTTCTGTGCGCTCTTTGCAAAGCGACAACATTTTTTCAATGCGTCGGCCTGTCTTAGATTGGGAACCAGCGACGCTTCTTTCCAGGTTCCGGCATCGCTGACACCGATGTCATAAATAGCGCGTCTCAATTTGTCAATGTTCGTTCCCTCGAGGGCCGACACACTGACGTTATGGATGCCCCGCCATCCATTCGGAAGGGGAGTGTCTTCCTTTAAATCATTCTTGTTCTGCACGAGAATGCATCTCTTGTCGCCAATTTTTCCGTATATATCCCTATCCGCTTTGGTAACCCCCTGGCTTAAATCGATCACAAATAAAACGAGGTCCGCTTCTTCCAGGGCGGCCAATGTCCTCTCTATGCCTAATCTCTCGATGGCCTGGGATGTTTCATGCAGCCCGGCCGTGTCGATGATCATAACCGGCAACCCATCGATGTCGATCATCTCCTCAATGGAATCCCGCGTCGTCCCGGGAATTTCGGTTACGATGGCCCGCTCCCTCCTGATCATGCGGTTTAGAAGGCTCGATTTTCCGACATTGGGCCTCCCGACAATCGCCATTTTCAGACCGTCTCTGAAAAACCGCCGATTCTCATACCCCATGATCAACCGCTCCAACGGCTGCAGTGCACCGATTTTTATCTCTTCCGCCATGCGATCGGGATCCAACGGCTCGTCGACGTCTTCTGCAAAGTCTATGTCGGCTTCAATCTCAGCCAGCCGCATCAGCAGGTGGTCTCTGACGATTCCAATTTCCTTACCCAGCATGCCCTTTAATTGCCCTCCGGCAATCGCCAGCGACATGCCAGTCTTGGCGTTAATGACATCGGCTACCGCTTCAGCCTGAGTCAGGTCGATTCTACCATTTAAAAAGGCTCTTCTGGTAAACTCTCCCGGCTCGGCCAGTCGAGCTCCCTGAGCAAGGACAAGCGCCAGAACCCTTTTTAAAACGACATACCCGGCATGGGTTTGAATTTCAACCACATCTTCAGTGGTGTAGGAATGCGGGGCTTTCATGAGGACAACCAGCACCTCATCAATGAAGCTGCTGTCCCGTGGATCGATAATGTTGCCGAAATACATCCGGTGTGAAACAAAGCCTGCGGTTCGAAGCTGTGCCGACTCGTCAGACCTTTTGCCTTTATGCTGGAATACGGTCGCGAGAATGTCCGCCGCCGCCTCGCCGGTCACGCGGACGATGCCTATGCCACCGCTACCCAGGGGGGTTGCGATGGCAGCTATGGTGGATGACGCCATATTCATTGTGCGTGAACCGGTTCTGAAAACTTAAAGCACGCAATTGACAAATGATGCGGTTCCGGCCGCGAACATGTCAACAAGGTGACCGGTCTAATTGCCTTTCGCCTTCCGATTGCGCTGCTTGGGAAAAATTTTCAGTTTGCGATAATATCCATCACCCAGACTGTGGGTCCTGATTTCGCCGTCCGCCTTCAATGCCAGGTGAACAATTCTCCGGTCGTATGCGTTCAACTGTCCGACGGTGGCTGGTTTATTGGTTCGCTTTA
>JAJDNW010000034.1 GCA_022340465.1 Deltaproteobacteria bacterium
CTGACGGTGGCCGGATACTGGATGTCGGCACCGGCACCGGAAGCATCGCCCTCGACGCCCTGAAAAGGGGAAAAAACCTCAGGGTCGTCGGCGCCGATTTCACCGCCGGAATGATAATGGTCGGAAGGCGGCGGCCCGGCGGGAACCGGGTCACCTGGGTGAACGCCGACGCGCTGTCGCTGCCCTTCGATGACGCCTGTTTCGATGCGGTCACATCCGGGTACCTCATCAGGAATGTCAGCGATGCCGCCCGCGCCTTTCGGGAGCAGGCTCGAGTCGTCAAGCCCGGCGGCCGCGTGGTCTGTCTGGAAACGTCACCACCGCCGGAAGGCCCCCTGAGGCCATGGCTCCTGTTCTTCCTGAACCGCGCGATCCCCCTCTTGGGGCACGCGGTGGCCGGCAACCGTTCGGCCTACACCTATCTCCCCCAGACGACCCAAGCCTTCTTATCCCCGCAACAAGTCTGCGCCGTCATGCGCTCGGCAGGTCTCGAGCACATCCGCTACCAACGCTTCATGTTCGGCACCATCGCGGTGCACGTGGGCGTCCGCCCGCTTTCTTAGTATTTGGCCCCGTGGTCTTTCTTCACCTTTTCCCGGTCGATCTCGCCGTCCCCTGTTTTGGGCAGGGTCTCGACGAACACGACGTGCTTGGGCTTTTTATAGCGTGCAATCTGCGAAGCCACATACGCCTTCAGTTCATCCGGGTCGACACGCTTTCCGGGCTCGAGCACGCAGACGGCCTTGATGGCCTCGCCCCACTGTTTGTCGGAAACTCCGATGACGCTCACTTCGGCGATCGCCTCGTGGCCCAGAATCGCCTTTTCCACTTCGGCCGGATACACGTTCTCGCCGCCCGGTTTGATCAGTTCCTTCTGGGCCTTGCGCTTCACATACCAGAGGAAACCGTCCTCGTCGAATCTGCCGATGTCGCCGGTGTGGTGCCATCCGTTGCGAAACGTGTACGCGTTGTCCTCGTCCCGGCCCCAGTATCCCTTGAAAACCGTGGGCGAACGCACACAGATTTCGCCGGGGGTTCCCGTGGGGACCTCATTGTCCAGATCATCCAAAAGAACGACATTGCTGAGAGCCGTCGGCTTTCCGGCACTTCCGGGCCGGTCGGTGATCAGGCCTCCACTGACCCCCATGGCCTCGGTCTGTCCGAAGCCGGTTTCATACTGCACCCCCGGTACCAGTTCGAGAAAGCGCATGATGTTTTCGGGGTGGTCCATGCCGGTGACGTGTCTGAGGGAGCTTATATCGTAGTTCCCTTTCTCATAGGCCTCCATCAGCTTTTTAAGGATAGGGGCGAAATTGAAAAAAGTGGTGCCCTTCTCCTTTTCAATGGCGTCCAAGGTCTGTTCCGGCTTGAAGCGCTCCAGGACCACGTTCTTGCCGCCACAGTGCATGGTAGCCATGGCCAGGGAAAGCCCGGCAATGTGAAACAGCGGCAGAATACAGATGTGGCAGTCCTTCTCTGTCAGATGGTAGCGTAACTGGGTTATCATGCTGCTGTATACGATATTGGCCTGGCTTAAAAGCGCCCCCCGCGGCTCCCCCTCCACCGCCGCCGTGTGAATGATGACAAACCCGGCGTCCGCCGGGATGTCGTACGTCCGTTCCAGTCCCTGCTCGCTGAGAAGGTCGCTGAATGGTAAAAAATCCGCAGACGGGTCTCCGGGTCCTATGGCATAGCATTTTTCGATGGCGTCCACTCTCGGGGCAACCTTGGCAACCACGTCACCGTAAGGCTGCCCTGCAAAAACCAATCGCGGTTTGCAGTCGTTCAGAACGAAAAAAATTTCCTCCTCCTGAAACCGCCAGTTTACGGCCAGGACGATGGCGCCGATCTTCGCGGCCGCACCGTAGAGAACCAGGTAATCGGAGCTGTTGTGGCCGACCACACCCAGCCGGTCGCCCTGCTGAATCCCGGCTGCCGTCAACCCGGCCGCCAGTCGATCGCATCTTTCTTTAAACGCCGGGTAGGTCAAGCGCTCCGAGTTGAAGACGACGGCCTCTTTCTCCGCACTGCCGGCGGCACTGCGGCAAATCATGTCATAAACGGTGAAGTCGTAAAGTCCCATGCATGCCTCCTTCCTCGATTTTTGTGCTCAGGAATGATGAGAATGATTACATCAAATTCAGGCCGCAATCAAGCAGTGCCTTTGTTCCGCCATAATCCAACCCGGATAACCCGGAAAATATAAAGATCACTTATCACGATAACACGAAAGTCCAAAAAACACGAAAAAGACCATATCTAATCACTTTCTGGATAGCGCTGACACTTCACTGCATGCCCCGTCTGTGCGGGAATGACGAAAAAACAACCAGACGTCGCAAGTATTTGGTATCGGATCATTTGAAATTGTTTAGCATTTTGATATAAGATCTTATTATTTTTGATTTATCCGGGTTAGGATCTAATGCGAGAGGAGTACATAATGGCTTCAGAGGAAAGCGTCGAATATCACGACCGGCTGGTCGCGCTGCTGGAAACGGTCTGGGGGGAGGGCTTCCTGTCCCCGGGAGGCCCGGAGGAGGTCGCCCTGGTTTTGGAGGGGATCGATCTCGCCGGCTGCAGGGTGCTGGACATCGGCTGCGGGGTCGGCGGCGTGGATATCCTGCTGGTGCGTGACTATCAGGCGGCAAAGGTTGTCGGCATCGACGTCGAGAAACCGGTGATCGAAAAAAGCCGCCGGCGGGCAGTTGAACACGGGCTGTCGGACCGCATCGAATACCGGCTGGTCGACCCCGGGCCCCTCCCCTTTGGCGACGAAACCTTCGACGTGGCGTTCAGCAAGGATGCCATGATACACATTCCGGACAAAAAAGCCCTGTTCGAGGATGTTTTTCGGGTTCTGAAGCCGGCCGGCGTTTTTGCCGCCTCCGACTGGATGCGCTGCGACCAAGGGCCTCCTTCGGCCGATATGCAGCGGTATGTCGAATCAGAGGGGTTGAGCTTCGACATGGCCCCGCCGGAAGCCTATGCCCGAACGCTCGAAGAAACGGGTTTTACGGAAGTCGTGCTCAAGGACAGGAACCCGTGGTACGCCGAATTGGCCCGTAAAGAATACGAGCAAATGAAAGGACCCCTCTACGAAATGCTGGTGAAGAGGGCCGGCAAGGAGGAAACCGACCACAACCTGAACGTATGGCGCAACATGTGCATCGTCCTGGAAAGCGGTGAACTCCGGCCGGGCCACATGCGGGCGTTTAAAAGGGGCTAAATGCGGCTAAAGGTGTCGAAAAAGAGCTGTCCACCCAAAAGGCACAAAGACCGGGCCCCGTGTGGGAAATCGGACCGGGATTGAAGATCCCCCGCAGCAAGCTGCGAGGAATGCACTCGCTTTCTCGGCTCAAGAAAATGCGGCCAGAATATTGCGGATGAACTCGTCCGTACTCCAGGCCGGGCGGTGGCTTGTAGCTCCGAAACGCACCAGCACCAGTTTTTTCGATGGAATGATGATAACCTTCTGCTCCTGAAAACCCGAAGCCTCGTACTCGTCGCGTGGGGCGTGCACCCATCGCCGGTCTTCCGGGTTGCTCGGGTTGCCCGCATTCAACCAGAAAAGAGCCCCGTATTCTCCCATGGGTGCTGTTGGCGTCGGCGTGGTGGTGTAGGCCACCCAACCCTTCGGCAGAACGCGCTCACCCGCCCACACGCCGTCCCGGAGGTAGAGCAGGCCGAACCGGGCCCAGTCTCTGGGCGTCGCATGGGCGTATGAGGAGCCCACAAAGGTCCCGGATGCATCCGGCTCCAGGATGGCGCTGTACATGCCGATCCTGTCGAACAGCTCCCGGTAGAGAAACCGATAGTAATACAGATCCTCTTTCTCGATCGTCTGACGGACAATGCGGGCCACGATATTAGCCGTTCCGCTGGAGTAGGACCATTTGCCGTCCGGTTCCGTCTCGAGCGGCTTGGCCGCGGCAAAGGCGGCAAAATCATAACTCCCGAAAAGCATGTCCGTGGCATCGGCCAGCGGTCCATACACCTCCTCGAAAGCCAGACCGCTGCTCATGCGTAAAAGCTGGTCCAGGGTTATCCGCCTACGGGGGTCGCCGGCCGCCTGCCATTCCGGCACCGGTGCCGGCTGCATGATGTCCAGTTTACCTTCCCTTACCAGAATGCCCACCAGGGCATTGGTGACACTCTTGCTCATGGACCATCCCAGGAGCGGCATATCCTTGTTAAAACCCGGGGCATACCGTTCGGAAATAAGCTTGCCGTCATAAACCACCACCACGGCCCGGGTCTTGCGCAGGTTGTCAGGGGTGGCTTCGGCAAAAGCCGCATCGATGGCGGCGTCGATTTTGGCCGCATCGACACCTTCGATTTGGCTGATATCGGCTGCCCGGCTTCCCGCAGGCCAGAGGAGGTCCCCGCGATGCACCGGCCGGTTTTTCGCAAAGTCGGGCGCGACAAGCTTCTGACGGCGCATCGTTTCGGCGGTTGTTCCGACCACCAGTGAGCATCCGCACCCCTCGCGATAAATGGCTTTCAGTTTAAACATGCCGTACAGGCTGCCGGTGACCGATTTTTCATCATGGTCGATGGTATAGCCGGCGAAGGCGGCCAGGGGGTTGGCCGGTTCCACATCCTCGGTGAAAACGGTTTCGGGGTCGCGATGGGAGATGAACGTGCTCGAGCACAGATATTTGGCCACAAAGCCGGACCCGATGGGGCCCGTCTTCCCCGCAAACCACACGATTCCAATACAGGCAGTGATGACGATGCCCGCCAAGCCCCAAAGAGTGATCTTTAACCAATGTCGCATGGGTGCCTCCGCTGATGGTTTTTGCCTTCTTTAACCTCAACAGGTTCTGAAGGCTTGATTACTTGATAGATTCTGCCGGGTCAGGCCTCACAGGGTTTGAGCGGGGTAGGTCTTTGGTATAACCGCCCGCTTTTCCCGCCGGATCAGGTAAGCGCCGCTGGAAACGATGATCATGGCTCCCACCACCGTCCACCCATCCGGCAGGTCGCCGAAGAGAAAGAAGCCGAACAGCACGGCCCAGACAAGGGTCGCGTAATCGAACGACGCCAGCAGAGACGCCGGCGCCCGCTCGAATGCCCTGATCATGAAAAAATGACCGGCGGCCCCGACCAGTCCCAGCCACATCAACAGCAGCCATTGGACCGGACTGGGCGTCTGCCAAAAAAACGCCGCCATGACGCTCGAAAAGACAAGCCCGCATGTGCATGTGTAAAAAAGCGTTGTCAATGCTTTGTCCCGCATGCCCAGAATCCGGGTGGTTATCTGCAGCGTCGCATAGAAAAGTGCCGACAGCACCGGCAGAATCACCGCCCAGTGAACGATGCCTGCTCCCGGCCTGACGACAAGCAGAACACCCGCAAGCCCCGCAACCGCGACAATCCACCGGTACGAACCGAATTTTTCGCCTAAGAATATGACCGAGAGGATGGTCACCAGCAGCGGTGAAATAAACGCGATGACCGTGCACTCCGCCAGTGGCAGATAGATCAGCCCGGCCCAGAAGGTGACACCGGCACAGAATATCAAGGAAGATCGCAAAACCTGCATTTTCAGATTGCGGGTCGACACTATTTCCCGAGGCGCCCCCCGCAGGAAAAAGACCGCGATGAACAACAGGTGAAAAAAGTACCGCCCCCACATCACCATCCACAGGGACAGTTCGCCGGTTATGAATTTGGCGGAAGCGTCCAGGGTGGAGAAACACACAGTCATGGCCAGCATAAAACCGATGCCACCCAACGGCACTTCCAGTAGAGGGGACCGCACTGCTGCGGCCGGCATTTCCTCAGGCTGATTTTTCAAGGCGATCCGCTCCGGTCGGTTTTCTTCAGATTGAAAAGCACGTCGTTTTCCGCGTACACCTTCTCGAGCCTCCGCTGGTGCTCTTCCAGACGGTCCCCGTCCCGGCTGGCCAGCTCCTGGACCAGGTAGTTGATAATGCAGGAGATCGTCGTGGGGCTTCCGATGAAGGGAATGTTTTTGCTGGGTGCGACCAGCGAGAGATCGGCCAACCGGACCAGGGGGCAGAGGCTGCTGTCGGCAATGACCATCAGTTTTTTCCCCAAACGGTGCACGAGCCTGCCGAGGCGTATCAACTCGTTGGGGTAGCGGGCGGTGGCGATGATGACGACCAGGCAGTCGGCGGGGGCGATGGTGAGCCAGTCGATGGCGGTGCTGTCGCTGCCTTTGAGAATTTGCACATTTTGCCGGATCTTGGTCAGCGACCACCCCAGGTAGTACGCGAATGTGTAGGACAGCCTCGACCCCACCACATAGACGTACCCACTCTCTTCCACGGCGGACACCGCCTCGGCCAGGGCCTCCATGTCGGCAATCTCGAAAAAATATTGGAGGTTGTCCATCTCCTCAACCATCACGCGGTGCAGCCGGTTCGCGTCAGGGCCCTTCAGGCCGGAGAGGTCTTTGCGGTCCAACAGACTCAAGTCCGTATCGACAAAATCCCTCAGGGCCTGCCGAAAAGCGCTGTAGCCGCTGAAGCCCAGTTGACTGACAAAACGTACGACCGTGGCTTCACTTACACGGCATGTTTCGGCAAGTTCCTTCGTGGTCATGAAAACGGCCTTACGCGGGTTTTCCATGATATAGCTGCCGAGAATACGCCCTTTCGGTGTCAGGGACGGATGCTGCTCGACAATGGCCTTGATGGTTGCTTGCGATGATCGGTTATCCATTCATGCTTCCTGAAGATGGGTTGAACGACACGATGAAATAAAAACATTCAAATTGGCAAAACGGAATGACATGGACACCCCTCAACAGGAAAAGCGGGGGCGGCAACAGGGTTTAAACGAATATTTTCTTATTATATAGATGTTTATAATATTTTTGACGCTGCCCACCTGATCGATAATTCTTTTTATCGAACAGGCGCTGACGATTGTCAAGCCCTTTGAATGACATTTCGCTTTTTTCACTTGACAGGTTTTATTTCATTGCCGTAGAGTGATCGCATCTTGAAACGCAACACCCATCATCACCCCAAACAGGAAGCGACCATGCTTGACAGAAACAAACCGTTGTGGGGCAAACCGCCCCGGTTGAAGAGAAGTTACGATGCGGTCATCATCGGGGGGGGGCTGCACGGCCTTGCAACCGCCTACTTTCTGGCCCGTCACCAGGGCATGCAGAACATTGCCGTCCTGGAAAAGAGATACATCGGATTTGGCGGGGCAGGGCGCAACACGGCTATCGTGCGGGCCAACCAGAGGACCCAGGAAAACGTTCCCCTGTACAAGGAAGCCCTCGACCTTTGGCCCGTACTGACCAAGGAACTCGACTACAATCTCATGTTTTTCAACTGCGGCAACCTGAACCTCCTGCACAGCGAGGCCGCCGTCAATGCCGCCAGGATGAACGTCGCCAGCGCCCAGTTTCAGGGCGTTGAAAGCCACCTGATCGATGCCAAGACCTGCAAGGAGATGATGCCGGCCCTCAACATTTCAGAAGAGATCACCTTCCCGATCATGGGCGCCATGTACCACCCGCCCGGCGGCATCGTCCGCCACGATGCCGTTGTCTGGGGCCTTGCCAAGGGTGCCGCCAAATACGGCTGCCACATCCACCAGCAAACGGAAGTGACCGGCATCAACGTCGCAAAAGGCAAGATCGTCTCAGTGGACACGCAAAAAGGGAGGATAAACACACCACGGGTTCTGCTGACGGCCGGCGGGTACACCGCAGCCCTCGCGTATCAGATGCTGGGCATCAAACTGCCCATCAGCGTGCTGAACATCCAGGCCATGGTCACACAGCCCCTGAAGCCGCTCCTGAACCACGTCATCTCTTCCGGTGCTTACCACGTCTACGCCAATCAGACGCTCAAGGGGGAGAT
The DNA here is from genome assembly GCA_022340465.1 of Deltaproteobacteria bacterium. NCBI lineage: Bacteria > Pseudomonadati > Myxococcota > Myxococcia > Deltaproteobacteria bacterium. The sequence continues at coordinate 7,854 of JAJDNW010000034.1, forward strand.
CGCCACCGGCGCCCACATGGACGCCTGGCCCAATTACACCACCCAGACAACCGCATATTACATTCGGCATCAAGCCCAGGCCATCACCCAGATGCTTCCCTGCCTCAAAGGCGTGAAATTCATGCGTCACTGGTCGGGGCTGGCGGACATGACCCCGGACATGGCCCCCATCATGGACGGCAACAACGCCATCGAGGGCTTTTTCCTGAACTGCGGCTGGGGGTATTTCGGCTTCAAGTCCTGCACGGCCAACGGCAAATACCTGGCCCAATTCATGGCTACGGGTGAATGCCCGGACATTCTCAAACCGTTCCACCTGGGGCGCTACGCCAAACACCGTTTGATGGGAGAAACCGCCGCACTGGTGACATACACGGCGGACAACTAAGGGTGCGGCACCTCAAGATTATATAGGGAGGCATGGGAGAATAAAAAATTTGGGGTGTTGGCGTAATGGGTAGCCCTATAGCAAAAAGATAGACATTACTGCTGCACGCCACTACCCCATGTTGTCGGAGCCAATTAGTTGAAGGACCGGGGAGTTTTAGCTTAGAACCCTCGCCATCCCCGCGCAGGCGGAGATGACCAAAAAACACCCCGACGGCTCATTTATCTACTTGAAGACATTTTGAAAACGTATCACCCGATAAGGAGGCATTTACCATGGCGCTCACACTGACCTGCCCGATATGCGGTAAACGCAACGGCTACGAATTCAGGTACGGCGGTGAGGACAAGGGACCGCAACCCGACGATTTCGGGCTTTCTCCGGAAGCGTGGTGTGAATATGTGCACATGAACCGCTGTGTCGCCGGCGTTCAAAAGGAATGGTGGTGCCACAAGGACGGGTGCGGCATCTGGTTCACCACTCAGCGGGACACACGTATTAATCTTGAAGTGGAATAAAATCGTGTGCCACGATTTTATGAAACGCGACTACGTCGCTATTTTACATAAGTAAAAAATTTTCTATCCCTGCAACACATTTGATTTGCGTAGACAAGTAGCGGGGAGCTAAAAGTCATCGGAGGCCAGAAAATGAGCAGGCTCCAACACCAGCCGACGGTGAGGGTCGACACCGGCCGGCCCCTCACGTTTACTTATAAAAAGAAAACCTTCACCGGCTTCGAGGGCGACACGGTTGCCTCCGCTCTTTTTGCCAACGGCATCCGCATCTATTCCCGCAGCCTTAAATATCATCGCCCGCGGGGCCTGTACAGCCTGGACGGCGAATGCAGCAACACCTGCATGGCGGTAAACGGCATCCCCAACGTCAACACCGAAAAGACGCTTTTGAAAAACGGGATGCACGTAAAAGCGCAGAACGTCAAAGGATCCCCGGAGCTGGATGCAATGGGCTTCATGGACAGCCTCGACCGCGCCATGCCGGCCGGCTTTTACTACCGCACCATGCACAAGCCCGCCCGCATCTGGCCCATCGCCCTCAAGCAGGTGCGCAAGGCGGCCGGTTTAGGCAAAATCGAACCGGGCTTCCAGATGCCCGGAACATACGACGAGATTTTTCCCACTACCGATGTGTGTGTCATCGGCGGTGGCCCGGCCGGAATGGCGGCCGCGCTTGCAGCCGCGGAAAGCGGCTTGCGGGTCATTCTCCTGGAAGCCAGGCCTTTTCTCGGCGGCTGTTTCGACTACCGGCTGACAGCGTTCGACAACGACCTTTCCCTTTTCGAAAAGGCCCGTGAACTGGAGTCGCGCCTTAAGGCCATGCCCGACATCCGTGTGTTCAAACACACCGCCATGGTGGGCGCCTACAGCAACCACCTGATCACCGCTTTTCAAAAAGGAGGTGAAAGCGACCCCTTCGATGAGCGCTATATCGAAATCCGCGCCAACAGCGTTGTCGTGGCCACCGGCTGCATCGAACGCCCCCTGCTGTTTGAGAACAACGAGCGCCCCGGCGTCATGCAAATCGGCTGCGCACACCGCATGGCCAACACCTACGGCATCCTGCCGGGTAAAAGCGCGGTTTTCAGCATCGCGCACGATATGGGGCTGGAAGCGGCCATCGATCTTTGCGACGCCGGCGTCGACGTGGCCGCCGTTGCAGATATTCGGGAGGGCACGCCCAACGCCGGACTGGCCTCCGCCCTGGAAGAAAGGGACATCCCCCTCTTGAGGGGCTGGGTTGCCACCGAAGCCCATGGCGGCCCCCTGAAGGCGGTGGACCTGTCCACGCTGCAGGGCACCTTCAAAAAAACGGTTGCTTGCGACCTTCTGGTGGCCTCGGCCGGCATGACGCCGGTGACCGGCCCCCTGGCCCTGGCACAGGCCGAACTTTCCTTCGACCACCAAACCGGTTTTTTCCTGCCGCGGAAGCTGCCGGAGGGACTCTTTGCCGCGGGGCGTCTTTTGGGATTGAACGATCCCCTGGCAATCGAAGCGTCAGGCAGGGCGGCCGGACTCGCGGCAGCATCATCCTGCGGCAGGGATACTGAGGCCGCATTGACCGCTGCACGGGAAACGATGGAAAACCTTCCCGCAGCGGACCGGGGCTGCCGGCTTGTCATGGCTCCCGTAAAGGGGCGCAAGGCTTTCATCTGCTTCGATGAGGACACGACCGTCAAAAACATCAAGCAGGCCCTCGCCATGGGCTTCGATGCCACCGAACTGATCAAACGCTTTACGGCCGCAGGCACCGGCCCCGGTCAGAGCGGCATCCCCGGCCACAACCTGCCGCTGCTGGTCGCCCAGTACCATGCCGGCCACGGCGCCGTCACCCGGCCAACGACCATGCGGGCGCCCCTGGCCCCGACGCTGATGGCCACGTACGCCGGGACCAATCACGATATGAGCAAACGCACCCCCATGCACGCAGACCAGGAAAGGGACGGCGGCATTATGCGCAGGGTCGGCGTGTGGAACCGGGCCAGGTACTTTTCCGACGATTTTTCCTGCCGGCAGGAAGTCGAAAATGTCCGCACCAATGTCGGTATGTTGGACGCCACCACGCTGGGGAAATTCCGGATTTTCGGCCCGGACGCCCTCAAGGCGCTGCAGCGGGTCTACGTCGGCGACATGTCCAAAATCGCCCCCGGCAAAATCAAGTACTCCGCCATGTGCAACCAGGACGGCTGCATCATCGATGACGGTGTGGTCGTCAAAACGGGAGAGAACGATTACTACCTTACGACCTCCACCGCCAGGGCAGGCGACACCGTGGCATGGTTCCGCTACCACACCCGCTACGACGGTTGGGATTTCAACCTGGTGAACCTCACCGACGCATTCGGCGTCATCAACCTCGCCGGCCCGAAGGCCCGGGAGGTCCTGTCGGCCATAACCGACGCCGACATTTCCAATGACGCCTTCCCGTTCGCCGCCTACCGTGAATTGGAGGTGCTGGAAGGCATCCCGGTGCGGGCCATGCGGCTCGGCTTTGTGGGCGAACTTTCATACGAACTGCACATTCCGAGTTCTTGGATGCAGGCCGTGTGGCGCGCCCTGGCCGAGGCCGGCAAGCCCCTCGGCATCGCCAACTTCGGATTGGAGGCCCAGAATATTCTCAGAATGGAGAAGGGGCACCTGATCATCGGTTCGGAGTCCGATCAGCGCACCACCCTGCACGACGTCGGACTCGGTTTCCTCTGGGACCGGGGCAAACCGGCTGCGGAAACCGTCGGCGCCGTGGCCCTGCAGCAGACAGAGAACCAGAAGAAACGCCTGAAGCTCACCGGTTTCAAAATGAAAGACACAGCGACCCCGCCCAAGGACGGCTCCATCATCGTCGACGAGCGCATTCGCGGGCATGTCTGCATCGCACGCTACAGTCATACGCTGAAAGAAGTCGTCGGTATGGCCCTGGTGGAAGACCCTTTGAATGCCGCCGGAACCGAGATTTCCATCTACGAAGACGAGTGCCAGGGGCAGTTGATCAGTGCAACCGTGATGCCGATGCCCTTTTACGACCCGGAGGGGGTGAGGTTGCGAAGCTGAAGCTCGGGAGCTGCCATTGGGCAGGTTACCAGGCAGATTGTATTGCGAGATGAATAATCAATGCCCAAGTCAAAGCAACCAGTATAACGCATTTGAAATATTGATAACTGGACATTGCGTATTGATTATTTGGATATTAAATTCCGCTTTGGACGGATTTATTCAGGCAGCGAGGTATTACTGATGATCGATATGGAGAGACTGTCTCCGGTGATTTTTCCGCGGGAAGCCATGCAGGTGGAAACACAGAACCACTGGCGTGTCATTATGGAATACGAATCCGAAGGTCCCGGCCCCTGGGTCATCGACCTAAGCCACCGGCCCCGCTGGGATGTTCAGGGCAGCCGGTTGTCCGACATTAAACCGCTGGGCCTGGACATACCCGAGACGCCCGGTCAATGCCGGTTTGAAAAAGGTGCTCTGGTCAACCGCATGAACCGCACCCAGGCTTCCGTGTGGCAGATCGCGGGTGCAAGCGCCGAGATGCCCGCTGAAACCGCCTTCACCGAAACAACGGACGCGACCCTGTTCCTGGCGCTCGTGGGCAGAGAGGTTTTTTCGATCGCCGAAAAATTGTCGGCCATCGACTTCCTCGATCCTTCGCTTGCGGCCCCCGCATTGATTCAGGCACCTTTTTCCCACGTGCCCTGCCAGATCGTTCTCGCGGAAAAAGCCGGAAACATGCCGGGAATTCTTTTGACCTGCTCGAGGGGGTACGCCGGGGACATGGTTGCGGCGATCATGCACGCCGGGCGTGAATTCAGCCTGAAACCGGCCGGCAGCAACGCTTTCGAAAACTGGGTTGACACCACTCTACAGCCATAAAAGGGGGAAAGATCATGACGAAAAAATACGATGCAATCATTATCGGGGCGGGTGTTATCGGTTGCCCCATCGGCTATGAACTGGCCAAAATGGGATACAAAACGCTCAACGTGGACAAGCTGTCCGATGCCGGAGAGGGGTCCACCGCAGCCTCCTGTGCCATTGTCCGCGCCCATTACTCCACCGTGGACGGCGTGGCCATGGCCTACGAAGGGTTCAAGTACTGGCTGGAATGGGAAAACTACCTCGGGAACGTCCAGGACGAAAAAGGCCTGGCTAAATACATGAACACGGGCTCCCTTCTGATAAAATCCCAGGGGCACGACTGGCAAAAGGTCAAAAACAACTACGATGTCGTCGGCGTCCAATACGAAGAATGGGATGTCGCCAAAATCAAAGAAATGGTCCCCGTGTACGACATGCACGAGTTCTGGCCGGTGAAGCGCCCGGAGGATCCCGATTTTTTCAAGGAACCCGAAAGGATGCTAGAGGGAGCCCTGTTCTGTCCGGAAGGCGGCTACATGAGCGATCCTGCGCTCTCGGCCCACAACATCATGCGGGCGGCCGAGGCCAGGGGCGCCGAGTTTATATTCCAGGCCGAAGTCGCGGCCGTACGCAGTGAAAACAACCGGGTCCTGGGCATCACCCTGAAGGACGGAACGCAAATCGATGCACCGGTCGTGGTGAACGTGGGTGGGCCGCACTCCCACAAAATCAATCAAATGGCCGAGGGCGTTTACGAGGGATGCAATATCAAAACCAAGGCCCTGCGCCACGAGGTCATGCACTGCCCGTCACCGGAAGGGTACGACTACCTGAATGACGGCTACCACACGTCGGACGGTGACATCGGCTGCTACTACAGACCGGAGGCAGGCAACATGTTCTTGATCGGCAGCGAAGACCCTGACTGTGATCCCCAGGAATGGGTCGACCCGGACCTGTTCTACGCCGGCAAGGAATCGTCCTACAGACGCAACAACCAGCTGACCGCCGAGCAGTGGCAGGCCCAGACCTACCGCTGCGCCCGCCGCGTACCGGACATGGCCATCCCCAACCAGCCACGGGGCGTGTGCGACCTGTACGACTGCTCCGACGACTGGATCCCCATCTATGACAAATCGAGCATGCAGGGATTTTACATGGCCATCGGCTCCAGCGGCAACCAGTACAAAAATGCCCCCGTAGCGGGCGCCATGATGGCCGAACTGATCGACAAGTGTGAAAAGGGTCTCGACCATGACAAGGAACCCCTGCAGTACACCCTGCCCCATATCGGACGCCAGATCGACGTGGGTTTTTTCTCGCGAAACCGGGAGATCAACTACAACAGCAGTTTTTCCGTAAATGGATAAATTTTAAAAGGCAATGCTAAATGCCTTAAGAAAAAGACAAAATATAATCACGAAAGCACGAAACCTTGAAAACACGAAACTACCTTTTCGCTTTTCGTGTTTTCAACGTTTCGTGATTTCGTGATGAAGGTTGTTCTGAAGCCAACCCGGCAGGTAATGGATTTGAAAATATATGTTTGTGTCAAACACGTTCCGGACACAGCGGCAACGATCCGGGTGGGAACGGACGGGCGTATCGATGAAGACATCACCTTCATCATGAACCCCTATGACGAGAATGCCGTCGAAGAAGCCGTGCGCCTGAAAAAACAGGTAGGCGAGGCCGACGTCGTCGCCGTCACGCTTGGAAACGACACCGCCGAAGCCACGCTTAGATCGGCCATGGCCATGGGAGCGGACCGGGCGATCCTGGTCAGGTCCGCCGGGCGCCCCGACGGCATCACCACGGCCGGGGCGCTGTGCGCGGCCATTCGCCGGGACGGTCCTGCGGATCTCGTGTTCACAGGCCGGGAGTCCATCGATGCCGAAGGGTTTCAGACGATGTTTCGTTTGGGCGCCTGCCTGGACATGCCGGTAGCCTCCAACGTCGTCGCCTTTGCTCTGGAGAAAGGCATGGTCAGGGTAACCTGCGAGATGGAAGCCGGCGACCGTGAAGATCTCGAACTGCCCATGCCCTGTGTTGTAGGGGCTGGCAAGGATCTGAACCAACCCGCCTATCCCAAGCTGCCCGATATCCTCAGGGCCAGAAAAAAGCCGGTAACCGTTGTGGATCAGGACCAACTCCAGGTACCGCCTTCGACGTCACGGGTCGAAATGGTACGTCTCGAGACGACCGCTGAAGAACGGCATCCCAAACCGCTCGAGGGATCGGCGGACAAGATCGCCGACGCCATCGTGCGGATCCTTCGTGACGAAGCCAAGGTGTTGGAATAGCGAAATGGATAAGACAGGCGTTCTCATAGAAATGCGCGACGGGAAACTGAAACCGTCCAACCTGGCCGTCTGTTCAGCCGCCTCCCGGGGCGACGGCGAATGCATCGCCCTGCTGCTCGACGATAACGAGAGCGCCGTTGGCGCAACCTTGCAGGACTACGGTGTGGACAGCGTCGTTAAAATAGAGGCCGACGACCGGGCCATTCCCTGGAATCCGGAAGCGTGGACCGCCGCTATCATGCAGGCCATGGCGCACTACGGTATCGCTACCCTGCTGGGGCTGGCCAGCGTCAAGGGCAAAATACTGCTGGCCGGAGTGGCCGCCGCTCTGGATGCCCCCCTGGTCATGGATTGCACCGCTGTAGACCTCGATCGGCACGCGGCCGTAAAACCCCAGTTCAGCGGGAAAGCCCTTGCCGAATTCGTGACCCACGGAGAGCGCCACATCTACGGCCTCCGCCCCAATGCCCTGCCGGCGGTTAAAGCCCCCCGCCAATCGAGAGTGGAAACCTTCCAGGCCACCATCGGCAGTTCCAGAACCACCGTTCTGAATGTTCGAAAAGGCGCTTCGGACCGTGTCGACCTGACCGAAGCGAACGTCATCATATCCGGGGGACGAGGCATGGCCAACGGGGACAACTTCGGCATCCTTCATGAATGTGCACGCCCCCTCTCGGCCGCCGTCGGTGCATCCAGGGTCGCCGTCGATGCCGGCTGGGTCAGCCACACCATGCAGGTCGGCCAGACCGGGAAGACCGTCACCCCCAAGGTGTACATCGCCTGCGGCATTTCCGGCTCCGTGCAGCATTTTGCCGGCATGAAAACCGCCGGCCTCATCATCGCTGTCAATACCGACCCCCAGGCCGCGATCATGCAGAAGTGCGATTATGCCGTCTGCGCCGACCTGTTCGACATCATCCCGGCGCTCACCCGAAAACTGCAAAAAACAGCAGATTAACCGCCACATTCGATGAAGGTCTATCCGAACCACAAAGGCACAAAGGACACAACGATTATTTTATCCTCCGCCGTATATCGATTTTATTTTTTCTTTGTGTCCTTTGTGTCTTTGTGGTTAAAAAAAATGATGGCAATTTCTCACCGGTAACAAAGAATTTCGATTGCGGTTGGAGGAAGCAGTGGAGCAATACATCATCATCAAGTCGTTTGTCGTGTTCGCGGCCCTTGTCGGCGGTTTTTTTCTGTTTTTCATGAGGGTGAAGCGCCTTTACCGGCTGATGCAGTCGGTAAAAGGTAAAACCGACTTCAAACTGGATCGGGTCAAAGACCGCGTCATGGTGCTGATCAAGGATGTCCTCGGCCAGTCAAACGTGCGTCGCAAAATCATGCCCGGGCTGGCCCACACGTTTATCTTCTTCGGCTTCCTGGCGATTCAGCCCCATTCCCTGGAACTGATGATCAAAGGGATCTGCCCCGCCTTTGACGTCGGCCACCTGATCCCGGGCCTCTACGGCGGATATCTTTTCATCGCCGACATCCTGGCCGCCCTGGTTCTGGTGGGATTTGCCTATGTCGCCTACCGCCGTGTCATGGTGCGCCCCGACTACCTCACCATGGGAACCGACGCCAACCTGATCATTCTGTTCACCTGCGTCATCATCGTCAGCTTCCAGCTGATCAACGCCCTGCAGACCCTGATGCCGGCGGAGGCCGGCGCCTTCGACTACGCCAATGCGTTTCCCGTCTCCGGCCTCCTGGTGAGCCTGTTCAGCCTGGACCAATGGCCTCCTCAAAAGGTGTTCGTCGGCTATCAAATTGTTTACTGGATCCACGTGGCCACCATCATCGGCTTTTTGATCTACATTCCCGGCTCCAAGCACCTGCACCTCCTGGCGGCCGCCCCCAATGTTTTCTTAAAACCTTTGAAACGCGAAAAGGCCATCGCCAAAACCGACATCGAAGACGAAGCGGCGGAAACCTTCGGACTGGGAAAAACCATCGAACTGAACTGGAAAAATGTGCTCAACCTCTATGCCTGCACCGAGTGCGGCCGCTGCGAAGAACAGTGCCCGGCAGCCAATACCCAAAAACCCCTGTCACCTAAGAAATTGATCCACGATTTCAAGCTCGACCTTTTCGACAACGCCGACGCCATCCTGGCCCAAGATGCTGAACAGGTGCCGCCCTTCATGCGCGAGGGCACCCCCATCACCGGCGATGTTCTCTGGTCCTGCACGACCTGCCGCGCGTGCGAGGAGGTCTGCCCGGTCGACATCGAGCACCTGGACTTCGTCATCGAGGCCCGCAAACACCAGGTGCTCATGGAGGCCAGCTTTCCGCCGGAAGTGCAGGAAACCTTCACCAACCTGGAAAACCAGGCCAACCCCTGGGGGTTTGCCGCCGACACCCGGGCGGACTGGTCTAAAGACCTGGACGTGCCCCTGATGAGCGACAATCCCGAAGCGGATCTCCTGTACTATGTGGGATGTGCCGGATCCTTCGACGACCGGGGCAAGAAGATCGCCCGGGCCACGGCCCGCGTTCTGAAGCGCGCGGGGATCGACTTTGCCATCCTGGGGCCGGAAGAGGCCTGCAACGGTGACATGGCCCGGCGGGCCGGCAACGAGTACCTGGCGCAAATGTTGATCCAGCAGAACGTCGAGGTCCTCAACGCCTACAAACCCAAAACGATCCTGGCCGGATGCCCCCACTGCTTCAATGCCCTAAAAAACGAATATCCCCAGTTCGGTGCGGACTATCCGGTGGTGCACACCGCCCAATACCTGTTCGAACTGCATAAACAGGGCCGTCTGACTCCCAACGGAAAAAATCTGGGTGTCATGACCTTTCATGACTCATGCTACCTGGGACGCTGGAACGGCATTTACAATGCCCCCCGGAATCTGCTGCGCTCCATGAACGCCGGCGGCGGCCTCGTAGAGATGCAACGACGACGCGACAAGGGCTTTTGCTGCGGTGCCGGCGGGGGCAGGATGTTCATGGAAGAAACCATCGGGAAACGCATCAACATCGACCGGGCAGAGGAAGCCATGGCCACCGGCGCCGCTACCCTGGCCGCAGCCTGCCCCTTCTGTACGACCATGCTCGCCGACGGCCTCATGGACAAGGAGTCCGGGATGCAGGTCAAAGACATCGTGGAAATCATCGACGAGGCCACCGCCTAGCCGGAAGGCAGAGCTGCAGAGGGCCGCGCTACAAACGCCGGTCCGTCAACCTGCAGCCGGTAATGTGCGACATGCAACCTCAACCCACACACCGTATACCATAAACCTTAGCACATAGAGGGTAACAATGACTGTAGAGGAAAAAATCATCGGAATTCTGAAGGACAACAAGATCGACTACGAAGTCTTCGAACACGAACCGGTCTACACCAACCCCACCATGGCCGCGGCCCTCAACGTCAGCGAGTCGGAAACCGTCAAGTCGCTGGTCGTGATGACCAAGGAAAAGGAGATGGTCGTGCTGGTGATGCCCGGGAATAAAAAGGTGGAGTGGAAGAAAGCGGCCGCCGGCGTGGGCACCAAGAAGATCTCTTTCGCCAAACCCGAGCAGGTGCTGGAAAAGGTGGGCTGTGAAGTCGGCTGCGTGCCGCCCTTCGGTCAGCTAACGGACCTTCCCATATACATGGACACGGACCTCGCTAAAAAGGACTATGTGTACTTCAACCCTGGCGTTCACGACAAATCCTACAAAATAAAGGCCTGGGACCTGAAGAAGGTCTGCGATCCTGAAATGATCGCATAATTATTAAACCGGCGGTAAATACCCAAAAAATAAGCCCTTGAAATGCAGGCATTGCTGTGTTCGCTGAAATTTTATTCGTCTATTTGACCGCCGGTTTAATAATTTAAAATGATTCATTGGACCACCTTACAAGTCCCATGGCTATAGATAAAAGACCGAATGGTAAAAGGAGATTTGGGAATTCAGGTGTTTTCGCAACTATCAGACTGTATCCGATCCATATCCCTTGAAGGAGTACCAACACGACAACCATCACTCCGAAAAACTTTCGCATTTTTTGATACCTTTTTAAAAAATTATTGATGCGATGCGTGTCGATCACATTCTGTGAGAAGGGGCCTTCAGGATATCAACTGAACGCCCCTTCTCATAGTGAATTCGTTTATGTGCCGAAATCGTCCGCATTTCAATCGATCACGAAATGAGCGCGCCTGTTTTTTGCCCAGGCCTCCTCGTTTTTGGCGATGTCAACCGGACGCTCCTCACCATAGCTAATGGCGGAAAGCTGGCTGGCTTCAATGCCCATGTCCACAAAAAAGGCCATGGCACTCTGCGCCCGCCGATCACCAAGCGCGATATTGTAGGCCTCGGTTCCCCGTTCGTCACAGTGACCTTCGATGATCACGGAAGCATCCGGGTTCGCCCTGAGCCATTCGGTTTTACGGATCAGCGACGCTTTGGCTGATTCCTTGAGTGCCGAACTGTCAAAATCGAAGTAAATATCCTCGTTTTCAAAGACCTGAGCGACCATGTCGTCATTTGGCGCTTCTTCTTTTTCAACAACCTGTTTAGCCGCGTAAATTTCCTCTTCATCTTTTTCTTCCACCGCCGCCACAGGCGCCTGTTCGGCCGCACTTGCTTCCATGGCCGGGGCGGTTTCCTCGGCCGCCTGCTCCGTGTGCATGGCCTTTTTGGAGCACGCGGTAATAAAAATCAACCCCGGCAGAATCAACAACAAGCAGATGCCTATCCATATTTTTTTCAACATGTTCTCCTCCATTTCAAATTCAAAATAGATTGCATTAAAAATAACGTTGCTACCACCGCACGGTCAAAGCCTTTGCTTTTCCCTCGTTACATGACAGGTAGCGGCCCTCGGCGCAGTCAATTGATTCACCCCCTTTCACTGTTCGCCACAACCGTCGAATCGCTTTGCGCTGCTTTCTGCCTTTGAGAGATGGAAATACCGTTCAAGGCCTTGACCGCCACCATCTCCAGACTGTCGATGATCTGTCCCGTAGTGGATGTTATCTTGGCGTGAAAAAGCAGCAACGGTATGGCGGACATAAGGCCGAAGGCCGTGGTGTTCATCGCCACCGAAATACTGGCCGACAGCAAATCCGCCTTTTCTGCAGGATTGGCATTGGCCACAGCCGTAAAGGCTTGAATGAGGCCCATGATGGTGCCCAGCAGCCCCAGCAGCGTTGCGATGTTGGAAAGCAGAGCCACATAAGGGGTACGCTTTTCCAGCTGGGGGATGATCTCCATCATGCTTTCCTCCATGGCGATCTCCACATCCTCCCTCCGTCGGGCCCCGCTGTGGCGTGACAGGCCCATGCCCAGCATTTTCGATATGTTGGACTTGTCTGTGCTGACGACCTTGCGAACCTTTTCGAGCTGCCCCTTTGACAGCATCGGATAGAGATTATCCCACACTTTTCGGTTGATGCTGCGCGTTCGGCTCAGCTGAAACCAGCGCTCCAGTGAGATGCTCAATCCGACCAGAAAAACGAGCAGAATTGGATACATGAATACCCCCCCCTGTTGAAAAAACGACACGAATACCTTGATGCTCATTTGCTCTTTCCTTCCGATGCCTGTTGCAGCCGTGGAATCCGGAAGCTGCAGATTGGATCGTTTCCAGTGGAAGCTAAATGCCGCCACCGCGAATGTTAATCGTCCATCCCATCGCCTTTGGGCTATCCAGCCGGCAGAAAATCAATGGGATATAATATGGTCAATGCAGCCACGCCTTCCTTAGAGCCAAAATTGAATCTTTTAATACGTCCTATGATCTTGGCAACGAGTTTGTCGGAATCCAGGTCGGTGGATTCCACCTTGCACATGGAAACGCTGCCATCGGCTTCAATGCTGAGACGTATCAGCATCTTCCCGCGCAGGGTCGGGTCCTTGCGCAGTTCCCTGTTGTAAATTCTATAAAGGCTGGCCTTGTAGCGGTCGAACACAATCTGAATCTCTTCATCGGTTCGCCCCGGGCCGGGGCCGTCGCTGACGGGTCTGCCCGATTCCTCGATATTCGCAATGCCGCTTTCCACATTTTTAAAGCCGGCACCGTTGCCGGAGCTGCCGCCTTTACCGATGCCGTTGCCGCCCAGGCCATTGCCGTTGCCGCTGCCGACGTTGCGACTGAACGTGGCGAGACCGATACCGCCACTGGTACCGCCCTTGGCCTGCATGGCCACCAATGAACGTTGCGCCACGGCCTGGCCCTTTACCCTGGGGCTTTCCTTGCTCAAACGGGCATCCGTGCCGAGCTTGGCCACGGGGGTTTCATCGATAAGATCGGCAAAAGAGTTTTTGAAGGCAAGAACACCCACGCGTTCAGCTTTTTTCCGGCTTCCCTTGGGATCTCCGCCACCGCCCCCAGCCTTCTGCGCCGGCTCCGCCTTGGGCTTTGACGCTACCGCTTTTTTGGCGATTTCCTGCTTCTCGGGCTCCGGTTTGGCCTTCTTCCGCTCCGTCTTTTTTGCGTCTTCTTCCGGTTTAGGCTTCTCGACATCTTCTTCCGCTTTCTGGGCGACCGGTTCCGGCTGCGGCACCGGTCGCGGTGGCTCCTGTTTCACCAGCTTGGCCAACCGCTTGGGAATTTCCACAACCGTGTCCTCAGGGCTGGGAAGCGGCACCGAAACCAGCTCGATAACGGTCCCCAGGATGAAACAAATCAACAGAGCGACAAGCAGCGCACGGCGAAAGCGTCTCTCACTTTCATTGTCCTTGGTCCAGGGCATGATCATCTTGCGGAAAGGCAAAGCGGAAACGTCCCGTTCGATGACGAATTCCTCCTTCCGCCGTTCTTCACGTTCATACGCATCCCGAACCATTTCGTTGAGACCGTCCAGCTCGTCGAGCCTCTGTTCGATCTGCATCTGCAGCGCCGCTTGCTGCTCCAGAACCCCGTTGATCTTGCCTTCGAATCCGGCAATCTGCTCGCGCACTCGGCTCAGATGCTCTTCAGCATTTCGGGGCTGGTCGAGTCCTTCCCAGAAGAGTTCTTCGGCCTTCAGCTCACCAAGCCTTTCCAGCGCAGTGCATACCGCTTCCAAAGCATCTATTCGCTCTCTGTCCGAAGAAAACGTTTCCAACTCTGCTTCTACAGTGCGCAGCTCACTTTGAAGTCCTTCGAGCTTTTCACGCGTTTGCTCGATCTGCGCATGCAAAGGCGCCAGTTCTTCTGCTAATAATGTAGTATCCACAATATTCCCGCTATGTTTGGGCATCCTTCTGGGTGACGGCAAGGGAAATCCTTCCGTATCCAGAACTTGTGCAAGTTGACATTATTTTTTTGAGTGCTCTGAATGGGATCATCTTGTCGGCTAGGATGGTAACCTCCTTGCCGTCAACGGCCGCTTTAGAGTGTATACCGATAATATTGCGTTCGAGCTGCGCCAGGCGATCGGCTATTTCAGGTACCGAGAGCTCATCGGCATCCAGCAATTGGTCCGTGTTGATCACGGCTTCACCCTGCACCAGAACGATCTCGGGGCTTACCATGATCACGACGGTCTCTCTGGGCTTGGCCTCTACGATCGAGTCGGGCAGCTTGATCTGCCTGGGTGTTTCCAGAATCTCGCTGCTCCCGGAGTGAAAAAGGAGAAAAAAGACTAAAATGGTGAACACGTCCATTAACGACGTCAGGGGCAGGCTCAGCACCTTTTTCTTGTTGCGCTCCATTCGTCTTATGCGTCGACTGCTTCTCATGGTGCGTCTCCTATGGATATTTCTGGAAAAAGTACGATTTTCTGTTCGTCTTCGCCCGCTTCAAGCGGCTGTCTGGTTCCGCGTACCGCATCCATGATCTGAATCAGATAGTCGTACTCAATATCCGGTTCCATCAAAACGGTTGCATCCTCCTTCTCCGGATATTGGGCCTTTAACCGTAGAAGCATTTTAGAAAGCAGCGCCATGTCGTACGATCCCTCTTTTTTCGGTATGGCGGCTTCCACAGACGATCCGTTGGCGATCTCGAACCCATTTTTGCGGACAATGACTTCGATGGCAAAATTGGGCTTATTCGTAACCGTTCCCCCCGCACTGATGGGTACGCTCAACTCCATAATGGTTATTCTCGAAAAAACCGCGCTGATGAGTAGAAAGGGTATCAGCGCCACCATCAAGTTGAGAAACGAAGTAATGTTCAACTCCGGTGTCTCAACCATTCGCTTCCTAAAACGGTGTCTTCTGCTCATAATTAACTCGCCTCAAATTTGCGCCTGGCAAAATTGGAGATATTATTGAGTGCCTTGACAGAGGCCATCTCCAGGCTGTCGATGATCTGCCCTGTAGTGGATGTTATCTTAGCGTGAAAAAGCAGCAACGGTATGGCCGACATGAGGCCGAAGGCCGTGGTATTCATGGCCACCGAGATACTGGCCGACAGCAAATCGGCCTTTTCTGCGGGGTTGGCATTGGCCACGGCCGTAAAGGCTTGAATCAGCCCCATAATTGTACCCAGAAGCCCCAACAGGGTGGCAATGTTGGACAGCAGGGCCACGTAGGGGGTGCGCTTTTCCAATTGGGGAATAATTTCCATCATGCTCTCTTCCATGGCGATTTCGATGTCTTCGCGACGCCGAACCGCCCCCTGGCGTGCCAGACCCATGCTCAGCATCTGGGCAACACTGGACTTGTCCTTGCTGACGATTTCGCGTGCTTTTTCAAACTGACCCTTGGACAACAACGGTTGCAGGCGCCCCCAGATTTTACTGTTTGCATTGCGCACACGGTTCAACTGGATCATGCGTTCGATTGCAATGGCCATACCCACTGCAAACACAAGCATGATCGGATACATGAACATTCCGCCTCTTTGAAAAAATGAAATCATTGAATAAAATCCCATTATTTCCCACCTCCTTAGGTTGTTGCGATCGTCGTTTGGTTTAATTAACGAGTCTGACCGCCCGTACTGATGCGGTAGAACTCCAACTGCCTTTTGAATACGTCCATATCGACCGGCACATCCTTCTCGTTCAGCATGACGTTCAAGCTGGTTTCCGACCCAATTTCCGAACTCTTCCAGGGTACGATATAGAGCGACTTGGGGGCTTCATCATTGCCCACGATCGACATGCCGGAAAGTTCCTTGGCGGCCGCGGTTTTTCCCACTACCGCCACTTTTTCTTTTTCTCCATGAACCGGCTCCGCCACGGACACGGCCGCCATAAACAGGGATAACAACAGGTACAGCACCCATTGGGGACCGATAAATGCAGGGTCAATGATCCTGCTGCCTGTCTTCTGAATCCTATTTGATTTTTCCCTCATCGATTTCCCCCTACCCCGCACCTCATTGTCGCCTTTTTGGACAGGCCACGCGATAGCCGGCAGTCATTGCGTTTCCCCAAGCCGACTCCGCAGATCCGCAATCCATAATTTGACCTTGTCGTCCTGCTGCATGGCTTGACTGTAAATTTCGTAATGCTCAAGCGCTGCGTTCAGGTCGTTTAGATAAAATTCATATAGAATGCCGAGATTCCGATGAAGCGGATAATAATCGGGAAAACGCGCCAGGGCTCGCTCGTATATGTTGCGGGCCTCGTCAAAACGCCCGGTTTTGCGCAACAGCAATCCATACTGGTTACATGCCACCGGATGGTCGGGAACCAGTTCCAGCGCAGCTTTGAACTGGGCTTCAGCCTTTTCAAGTTGCCCCAACTGCTGATAGGCCATCCCCAGATTGATATGGGGAGCCGTGACGCCCGGTGAGGCTTTGGTGACACTTTCCAAAAGACCGATGGCCTCTTCGTACGCTTTTTCATGAAACATGGTGACGGCCCTTTCAAAATCGCTGCGTGCAGCATCGCTCAGCTGCGCCCTTTCGATGATAATGAAACCCTCCCAGCCATTCTCGAAGCGTGCGATCGAGGGACCCGGGTCAACGGGCGGTGGCAGCGGTTGGGCTGCCGGCTTGGTGCCGGTGCTGGTTGCACATCCGCACATCATCGCCAGAGCCGCCGCCGCGACGACAGCCAAGAACCAATATCGTGTTTGCAAACACCATCGCCTCCCATATATGCCTGACATGGTACCTTCCCTCCTTTGGCCCGTCCTCATGGTCGCTTCACTTCCTGCGGACCTTCATGATCGTCACTTTCAACCCCAGATTCCCCGTCGGCCCACAACACCAATTCACTGGCTGCCTCGGGTACAGTGGTCCTCGTTTCCGGAGATTCTACGGCAACAGCACCCGGTGACGGATTGTCGAGGCGGGTTTCCAGTCTAGGTTCTGCCTCGCCAACAGGCTCAGGCACGATGACCGGGACCCTTTCACCGGGTGTAACGTCGGCTTCCGGCAGGGGCTGATCCGTACGGGTGTCCGTCTTTGCCTCGGCGCCTTTCGCAGGCTCCGCTACCGGTGCCTCGACTTCCTCGCTGGAAGCTGCGGCGGTTGCCGGATGGAACTGTTCCGCCCGGGTATTCGTCTTTGCTTCGGCGCCTTCCGCAGGCTCCGCTA
This sequence comes from Deltaproteobacteria bacterium, assembly GCA_022340465.1. NCBI lineage: Bacteria > Pseudomonadati > Myxococcota > Myxococcia > Deltaproteobacteria bacterium. Next base: position 25,344 of record JAJDNW010000034.1, read on the forward strand.
CCGGTGCCTCGACTTCCTCGCCGGAAGCTGCGGCGGTTGCCGGATGGAACTGTTCCGCCCAGGTGTCCGTCATTACACCGGCGTCAGCTGCAGGCCCCGCTTCAGCTGTCGGGCTTTCTTCGTCAATGAGCCCAGACGGATCTGGTTGGTCGGCCACGAGGGAATCGGGCATATCCGACGGGGTGTTTGCTTCCGGCCTGGCAAAGGCAAATATATACGTTTCCAGGGAACCGACCACATCGCTGTCTTCTTCGGGTTTGTCGTAACGGGCCGGTACGCTTATCGCCAATTTTTGAAGGCTCTTGTCGATCCAATCATTGTAAACGCCACGGGAAATGAGCTCGAGGTTGCTCTCGTGAACTTCGATGGCCTTCTCTTCAAAAGGATAGGCCTGATCCTCGATTTCCAACTCGTATTCTTCAAGTTCCAAAGGCGTCAGGCCTTCCGGACGTTCCGAAGCCATCAGCGCGTGGCTGAAATGGGCATATATCTCGGCCAGATAAAAGATGGCCCCGGCCGTAATCTCTCCCATCTCATAATCCATGAGACGGTTGAACTCCTTGACCGCCTGCTTCATCAAGGACTGCTTCCGGCTCAGGTTGACCTGAATTGGCTTGACCAGATCGACGCCTACGAATTTTTCATAGGTGACCTCGGCCAGCACCATTGCGGCGTTTCCGGCCAGATAACGGGTTCTTGGCGTACGGTCGCTTCCAGCGGCAGCGTCGATGGCGACGATCTGGTCGAGTTCCGCCAGGTATTCCTGTCTGTCGTTCTGTGCTTTCAGGATTTCGGCGATTTTATTGCGCGTCTCCAGATTGAGTTCCAGCGGTTGCGGGAAGTAGGCCACATACCGCCGGTAAACCGCCAAAGCCTTGATGGATTCGTCTTCCCGGGCATACAGTTCCGCCGCAATCTGAAGGGCATCCCGCCGGACATCATCATCCGAGGATTCGGTTTCGATGCGCTCATACTCCCGGGCCGCAAGCAGGCGCTGGCCACTCTCCTTGTAAACATACGCCATCTTCTTGGTCACTTCCGGTTGGAGCTCATGTTCCGGAAAACTGGTTCGGAAGGCCTTGAGCACGGCTGCCGCCTCGTCCCACGCTTCGAGCTGAATCAAAGCCGCCGCGCCGTCATATTCGGCATTAGCCCGGATGGTCGAGGTTGGCGCTACGCGTCCGACCCTTAAAAAATGATCGGCAGCGGCCCGGTAGTCCTCGGCAGCATTGGCTTGTTCGCCCTGTTTGTATATGGAGGCCGCGAGGTTATCCACCAGGCCCGGGCGTGTCTCATCGTCGGCCGGCAGCAAATTCAACACCTCAATATATGCGAGCTCCGCTGTCTGGTAATTCTGGAGTTCGTAAGCGGAGTGAGCGCTGATCAACCACGCGGTAAGCCTGATTTTTTCATCAGCATCGGGGTAATTCTCCAACAGCCTGGTTCCTGCTGAAAAAGACTGCTCGTAATCCTTCATGGCGTAAAGGTCCTCGGCCGCCGCCCCAAGGACGACTGCCGCCTTTTCATGATCCGGAAAATGGTCGACAAATTTTACAGAGACGCGCACGATATCTCTCTTGACGGCATCTTCCCTTTCCGGCGCGGTTTTTTCCAGCTGCTTGCGAAGGGCATAGACCGCAGCGTAACCGGCACCGGCGGATTGGTCATGAGAGGGGTAAGCGTATGCTGTCTTTTCATATTCAGCGGCCGCCCGGGCGTAATCCAGGCTCTCCAGGAACAGGTCAGCCAATTGATAGTTGATGGCCGGCGATTCTTCATCCGTTGGAAATGACGCCAGAAAATCGCGGTACCAATGAACCGCCTCTTTGAAATGGCGCGTCTTTTCCTCGGCTTCCGGCGCTTTCTGGTAGGCGGAATGGTAATGATGGGCCAAGTCGACCAGATTGATCTTCAAACTGTCCAAAACATCCTGGCGGTCGCTGGGCTCGAAATAGTTCCAGTATGGGGCGTTGAGGCCATAGTTTTTTGCAAAGGCTTTTTTGTCCTCCAGGACCAGGCTGGGAAATCCTCCGGCGGTATGGATGTCGATGATCCGCATGTGAAAATTGGGCGACTGCCGATGAAAGGGGTTGCGGCTCACGAACGCTTCGTAGGTGGCACTGGCGTCGGCGTATCGACGCTTGTCAAGGTAAAATTCAGCCAGGTTGCTGTAGACGCTGTCCTCGTAGCTGCGCTTGCCGTGGCTGGAAAAATATTCCACCACGGAATCGGCACCGCCAAGGTTGGAGAAACCCAAACTGATGACGCGGAAGGTATCTTCCATACGCTTGCGTTCGGTGTCATCTTCGATATGATAGAAATCGTAGCCCAGCGACTTTTTATGGTCCAGCAGGGCAACGAAACGATGCTGAGCCTCCTCGTACAGCTCTTGCTTGTAAAACGTCCAGCCCAGTTTGTAGAGGGCCATTTCAAAATAAGATGACCCCGCACCCAAATCTACGATACTCTGATAGGCGTCTTCGGCCTCCAGGTATTTCCGCCGGGTGAAAAAATATTCCGCACGCCGGAACTGAATTTCATCGATATAGCGCGATTGGGGGTATTCGCCGGCCAACCGCTCCATCACGAGCATGGCTTCATCGATGCGACCCAGCTCCGCGTATGCGCGGGACATCTGGTAAAGGACCTGGTCGTTATGACTGTACAGAGGGTACTTGGCAAGCAGCTTCTGATAGAGCGCGATCGCTTCAATCAGCTCGGTCTGCTCCAGGTCGGGACCGTCTCCGGTTTGGATACTCACTTCCGCCGATGACTCCGGAACGGGCGGCAGCTGCATCTTCGTTGCGCGTTCGATAAAATGCCGGCTATCCTCTTTGTCTGAATTTTTCCGTTCCGTTTGCGATGCGAGGGGCCGCGCGCCGCTGTCCAGAGAAGCGGCTTTCTGCGGAGCGCTCATCGCAGCCTGAACGGTCTCCCCGGTTTCCCAACGATCTTCAATTTGGGCCTTGTCGGTGATGGTGCCGTACTCCTTCTCGATCTTCAGGTCCGCCATCCGCCGAATGGCCTCAGGCGCCAGAGCGGACCCCGGCGCTTCATCCAAAAAACCCTGATAGCTCTTCAAGGCCTTATCCAGGCCGCCCTCTATCCGCTCTTCAGTGATTTCAACCTGTTGATTGCGCAATTTGGCAATGGTATCCCCGCCCCCTGTGGATTGACAGGCGGTCAGCGCCAGCGACAACAGAGCAATGATGAGTAGGGTCCGGATCATTTCTTCACCTTTTCCTGGGACAATTCCCGGGTGGCGCGATCGTAGCTGTCAGCCACGGCAAAACGGGCCTTGACCTCGCACTCGGACAGATGTTCACGCCGACGGGTGAGTTCGTTTACGGCCATGGTTTCAAGCATTTGGCCCTGGCGATCCATCAGCGCATCCACTTTTTCATGGGCACCCCTGATCCTTGACCAAAGCCTGCTGATGACCGCTTCGTAGCCCTCGTAACTCTGCGTGGCAGCCTGCCGGGTCCGCACAAAGGTCGTGTATTGCTTTTTCAACAGGTCAATTTCGTCGTTCAATTCTTCAAGATGCTCATAGGCTTCCGTGAGACGACGGTCATACTGGGTATAAAGATTCCACGTCAGAATGCCTTTCAATCGGTTGACTCTGGCGATGATGACTTTGTTTGTTGAAGAACCGTTGCCTTTCAGCATCTCTTCCAAGCGGGCAATCCGAGCGTTGGATATGCGCTCTTCAGACGTGGCCAGATAATCCGGCCGGGGGGATACCAGCATATTTTTCAGTCGCTTTTCTATGCGGTCGCGCTGTTCAAGACGCAAACGCATCCGCGAGTCCAGTTGACGAAACGCCTTGTCGATATCCGGCAGCAATGGATGGTAATACGCACTTCTTTGGGCAATAAGATCTTCGAAAGCAATCAGATCGGATTCCCATGTTTCCATCTTTTTTCTCAGCTGTTCGAGGTCGAGATAGTTCTTGAGTGATTCCTGGAAATCATGGGAGGCCATCAGTTCAAGCAGATAGTAGGTTTCCGGCGTTTGCGGAAGCGCGCGCAACCTGACAACCCAATTTGCATCCTGTTTTAGCTCCTCCTGTACCAGCGCTTTTAAAAAATATCCTCCGCGAATGCTTTTGATGGAAGCGTCAAGCTTACCGATTTCGGTCTGGAACTTGGAAAGGGCGCTGTCATACAGCAATGCGGCCTTGCTGTACACGCTCAGCTTTGCATAGGCATAGGGAAGGGAAAGCATGGCTTCCTGAACGGAAGCGTCAGTGACTTCACGATGGATCAATGCGCTCCAGGGCACCAGGGCTCTTTCGAAATTACCCCGGTAGGCATCGGCCCAACCTGATCCCAACAGCGCACGATTGGAAAAAGGACCCTCCAATCTTACCCGATCGAGCGTCATTTTAGCGCCTTCGTAATTTTTTTCCTCCAGCATTTTTGACCCGAGTACTAGATTGGCCTTGTCCTTAATGGCCAGAGTGAGCGGTTGGTCGCCTTTCACTTGCCCGGCCTGGTCGATGTAGTAACGCCCCTTTTTCGTTTTTCCGCTTTTAAGAAGGGCAATGCCGAGATTGTAGGTTGCAAATCCTTCGAATTTCCGGGTTTCCTGGAGGGTTCTGAACATGCCCACCGCCTCATCGAAGTTCCCGTTCGCCATGAGGATTTGCGCGCGCAAAAAGGCCAGGTCCTCTGCAATCTCCTCCGGCACGACACCTTCTATGCGGTCCACTGCAAATTTTGCATTAGCCGGTTGATCTTTATGAAAATAGATCCGTGCCAGGCGGTAGAGCGCTTCGTTCCGCACCGGTTCTTCCACGTTCCCCTCTATGACCGCTGTTATGGCCCGACCTGCGCGCTGATGCATCCGGTAGGCCAGCTCGAAGTCACCAACAGCAAATTCGGCGTGGTTGATATGGTAGTAAAGCGTATCCCGCTCCGGTTCGTCCAGCCTGTGGTGCTGTGCGAGCTCGGCATCAAGCCTGGCAATGGCATCGAACCAGTCATCTTGAAATGCGTAATAGATGGCCTCACCGAAATAGAGGTCTTTGAGCTCTTTGGGCGCAGTCATCCCGGCTGTTGCCGTATTTGCCGTTAACAGCGTCATCAAGCCGATAAGTATGGTCATCACCCTAAACATGAACTACATTTCCTCGAGACCGATGCTTTGAGGCGTCAGTAATATTTCTACTATTTTAGGTCCCACACCCTTGTGCACTTTAAACTGTTTCGAATTTTTCATATCGAAACCTGCACTGCCTTTCCCACTGGCCAAAACATGTATGTCGTGGTCGCCTGTCGTGATATTTCCCGTGTACAGGCGCTGTACCCCCCCTTTTTGCAAAGCTTCGAGCTCCTTGAAGGTGTAAATATGCCTGGCCGCCGGTTGCCCATCCAACACCACTTCAATGGTATCGAGTCGAAACTTTTCGTCCGCGGCCAGCGATACGAAAACAGCCATCTGCGTATTGGATGGAAATAACAGCTTTTCCTCGAGTTGGTTTAATTCGGCCGCAATGCTCAGGGCGTCTGCTTTTATTTCCTGCACCTGCTCATCCAAGCCCTTGATCTGCTCTCTGGTGACATCCTGCGCAGATGCTGTGGACCACATGGCAGCTACGCTGAATAGAAAGATTAACCATTTTATTCTATTGAACATAATGATCCCCCGTTTTCCCGGTAGGCACACCTACAAGCATGTGATCCTTTTTTGTTCTATCCGCCATCCTTTATTGCCTGCATCTAAAAACAAAAAGCCCTCGGGCAAATATCCCCAAAGGCTTTGACGAGTAGTTTCGGAAACCCGGCTGTCATAGCTTAACAAGCTTTAGACCCGTGGCTTTGCGTCCCCGCCTTTCAACAGGTTTGCCCTTTCGTTCTATATTTACTTTCAGTATACTAGTAGCAAATCATCTTGTCAATTTTAATTCTTAAAATTAGTATTTTCCAATTATATTTATAAACACGCCCTGATGTTGGTAGTCCATCTGGGTCAGGTCATCTGAAAAATCGCTGAAATTATACCCGGCGCCGATTTTTACATGGTTGCCCACATGTCGATACAACCCTACCAGAGCTCCACTGCGTCTGTCCTGCGCATCGGGCAGATCAAGCAAGCGCCCCTCCAACAAGGCGTCCCAGCGGTGGATGAAGTGCCAATCCACCCTGATCACGTATAAATGTGCGCGGCTGGTAAAGTAATCCGGCTGCTCTCGATCCATAGCCACCTCCCCATGGCGGTAGCTGTATTTACCACCCACGGTCCAACGGGATGTGAGATCGTACATGACATCAATCGCTCCAATGTGGCTGCGTTGGATATAGCCTGTCGAGTTAGTTTCATCGGAAGTTTGATTGACCGACGGCAAATTGTAGAAATAGGTGTATTTGACCAGTACATTCAGGCGGTCATAATAAATTGGACGGTAGGCAAAACCTAGTACCGCCTCGGTATAATCGCCATCATAGTAATCTCCCAGTGAACTTTCGCTCAAACTGTAATTGAATTTTCCCAGAAGACGCCAGTCCTGCGATATCTGGTATTTAGCGTTGTTTTTCCACAGCCATGTCGTGCGTTTGGTCACGCTGGTGTCGGATTGCTCGGTTTCGTCCACCCTGTACTCCAGGCCGCTGGATAATTTCACGTTATCAAAGCCATAGCCTATACGCCCGCCAACCGTTTTGCGATCGATCTCGGCTGCGGTTTGGGGATTTTTCAGAGAACCGATATCGAGATTAGCACCGATGTTCAGACGCTCCGCGACGGCCAGGTCCACTCCCGTGGAATGCGTCAGCCCGGTGGGAACGTCCCCATGGCTATATTGCTCCTCGAGATAGATACTCGCGCTGTCTGAATAGCGTGTGCGAAAACCCGAGGTCATTTTGCCTTTTCTGGCCAGCAGGCCGTCATCTGTACGCTCGTTCTCCAGGGTATAGTTCTGATACAGCGTCGTCCTGTCCGAAAACAGATACTCTGTTCCGATTTTGCCGGCCGGTCCCAGGTCGCCGTCGGAGACTTCGCCTACGAGGTTGAGCCGATCGGTCAAACGCCAGTCGCCGCCGACACCGACCCTTCCGTTTTCATCGCGATTTCCGCTGGATCTGACCGTATCCTGCACGAATCCGTACGTCGTCCAGCGCCCCAGCGAATCATACTTCATTTTAACGACCGCATCGGTCCGTTCCCCCTCTTCCTGCGTCAGGGGGACGACGGCCGAGTTGTCTTCGCGGTTGTCGTGCCGCAAACCGGAACTCAAAATCCAGTTTTCAGTGACACTGTAGTCCAGATTCACTTCCCCGGCATTTGTTTCAAGGCCATCCTGCTGAATTTGTTTATCCATTTTAACGCGCGCCTGGAAAGACTCTCCAATCGGCATTTCCGCCGTTCCGCCGTACTGGGTGACATCCCTGTCGGTGGTTTGACCGGGAGCCGCATAGCCCGCTTCACGATCCTGTCGGTAAAATGTCACCCGGCCGCGTCCGTTTTCAACGATGTCCTTGACACCCAAACTGACATCGACCCGATACGCCGAAGCATCTACTTCATTGTCGCCTAAAAAATCGGACTCGTCATAGGTGTAACCGCCGTCATCCGAACCTGCCGTGCGGCTTCCCGGGCCCTTGGTATGGCCGGCTTCCATCTTGATCCACGACTCCGATGATACGCGCAGCGTTAGATCCGTACCCTGCAAGCTGTTTTTCGTATCTGCTTCTTCATCCTGGTTGGCGGTCACGCCTATCTTGATATACTCGTTGAGCCAGTAGTGCAGCCGCCCGCCCGCCGCCAGCGTATCGGGGTCGTCGAACCCCGGTGTGAATTCATAGCGTGCCACCAGAAAAACAGGGTTGCCGCTGATCGATTCGGTGGAAACCAACAGGTTGTCATCAGCTGTCGTAGGCACGGGTTGTGCCATCAGAATACGTCCCTGCAGGTAGTCTATATCGTAGTCGAGCGTGGGCGTCAGGTTTTTTACCCCCAAAACTACACCGGAGTCCTTGTCCCTTACCTCGATCCGCAGGCGGTCCGAGCCTTCCAATATGTCTTGCCGCTTGAGGTAATAAAGCGACCCGCCCGTTCCCCGAAGCTCGTCGCGTCCGGCTACGGTGCCGGGATCGGCCGCAAAGCCATCGGCCAGCAGGCGCGGTTCACCAAAATCGGTGGTCTCCAACGGCTGATAATGCAGGTTGGCACCGTACAATCCGCGATCCACCTGGGCCAGGTCGGTATCGGTGTACCCGATTTTGAAGTTACCCCAGAGCCCGTAGGTTTCGTCCTTTTTCATCTTGACGTAAAATTTACCGTTGGTCGGTGCATCTTCCGTAACCGTGCTGTCATCGCCAAAGGTTGGATAATGGTAGTCCGGGTCCATGCGTCGGAAAAGGGCCTCCGGCGATTTTTCCATGAAATTTGAAAAGATCTCGTCAAAAGGACCTTCACGGGTATCCGCACTGGCGGTCAGCCGCCAGCCATTTTCAAATTTGCCGTTGGTGTAGAAGGCCAGCCGTCCCTCAATGCTTGAATCCTTGCTGTATTGTGGTTCATCCGGATCAAGCAAATCCGCCGGTCCGTTTGTGTCATTGGCCGACAAGGTCAGGTCGGCAATGCCCACGGTGAACCAGTCGCTCGATTCCAGCTCCAGATCACGCAAATACAGTTCACCGTTGCCAAACTCGTCCAACACCGCCACTTCAACGGTGTGTATTCCGTTCGGCAGGATCTCTTCCGCCACGAAGCTGCCCTCACTGTCCACGGGAACCCTGTAGCCGGCCATCCAAACGCCGTGGCCCTTTGGAATCGCGTAGCCATGAGCCTGTACCATACCCCCGCGTATTGGAATGTTACGGAAATCGATACGGCTCTCACCGTAACCTGTCAGAAGCTCCCGGTCGGGATCTACATCGGCGGCCGGCGGATCGATATGGTCGACCACCCACAGAGGCTGGCTGCTGGTTTCGTCAAAATGCCCTTTGGCATCGTAGACCCGCACCCGGTACTTCAGATCGATCTTCGGCGCACGAAAAGAATCGAACGGTACCTGCCACCGCGCCATGCCGTCGGCATCCATCCCCACGATCGCCAAGGGCTGATCCTTGACCGATTGATCTTTCTTAAAAATTCTGACTTCGGCACGCTCGATGAAGCTGCGGTAGTTGGCGTACAGGCGAAAACGCACCAAATTTTCGACAAAGGCCGTATCCGGCGAATCCTGGTAGGCGATCGTAATCGGCCAGGCAGTCACGTCGAGTCTCGGCACCATGTGCAGGCTGTCGTACTTGAACTGGATTTGGGTGCTCTCCAAAGCCACGTCGGTACAGCGTTGAACATCCGCACTGCATTTACCCGGATCATCCAGCGGTGCGCCATCAACCGTGATGCGCATCTGATTCAAGGCAAAGGGATCCTCGGTCGTTACCTCACGGGTCAATGGATTAACCTCAACTCCCTCGTAATCATCCAGCTGGATCGACTCATCGTAGACCACCTGTACGATGACCCGCGACACCCCGGACTCGATAAAGCCGGTATTGACCACATCGTCGGACTGAACATAGCCGCGACCGTCAAACTCGGACTGCTCCGCACGCAAACCCATCTGCTCGCTGACTGCCATCATGGCCCGGCGGGCACGCGCCATGGACAAACCGATATCATCGCCATAGATCGCGGCCGTACGCCGATCCAGTATTTTGTCGGCGGTATAGCCGATGAATCTCAGCCGTACATGGCTTTTATCGCTGACTTCTTCCATGATGCGTTTCAATTTATCGGTGTAGCCATCCGGTATGACGGGCCGACCCTTTTCGAAAAGGATGGTCTCGATGTTTTCTCTGGGCGAATCGTATACCCGGGTAACGGTTTCTGTGCCGGCGGCATCCGGGCACAGCTGCGGCTCGTCGGACAGGCTCTCCAAGGGGTCATCATACCAGAACTCGACCTCTATCCGCCGATTCATCGCCCTGCCCCGCTGGGTGTCATTCGATGCCACCGGGCGCGAGGCCCCCTTGCCTTCGCTGGCAAGGGCCCCGTCGGGCAGGCCCAGGCTTTCCTGGACCGCCAGCGCAATACGCCGCGCCACAGCTTTGGAGAGCCCCTCGTGGTCGCCGTAGATGCGTTTGTCGCGACCCTCCAACGGCAGGTTGTCCGTATAGGCGGTGAACTTGACCGTCAGATTCTCTTTACCGTGCAAATTGGTCAACGCTTGACGGATCTGCTGCAGGAAAGGAGCGGGTATTTCCGCCATGCCCTGGTCATATTGCAGGGGCGAGACCAGGTTTTTTACGCGCGCGCGGTGAGCGTGGCCTTCCTTGTAGCGCAATTTGCAAACGGTTTCGGTACGGCATATTTTGATGCGCTTCACGTGGCGCGGAACGACGACTTCCTTCTCTACCCGCTTATCGACAATTTCGTCGTACCATACCTGTACTTCCACCCGCCGGTTGAGTCGACGCCCTTCTTCGGTTGCATTGTCGGCCACCGGCCGGCTGTCGCCAAGTCCTTCGTATGAAATGGCCTCGGGCGGAAGATGTAACGCTTTTTGGCAATATTCGGCGACAGTGCCGGCTCTTTCCCGCGAAAGCCCCGTGTTGTCGCCATATGTCGCCTTCAGCTCACCGTGCAGCTGAAGTGAATCTGCATGCCCGATAAAGTGCAAGCGCACATTGGTTCGGTCGTGCATCCTGTCAAGAACTTTTTGCAAAAGGTCTATATATTCCTGGGTTATCTGCACCTCTCCCAAGCCGAAATGGACAGGCGGCACCAGGTTTTCGATCTTCACCGTTTTGAAATCCTGCTCGACAACTTCGCGAGTTTCTGTACGGTCTCCTTCATCTTCTTCGAATATGGCTGGATCGTGAACCCATGTTGCAGGGGGCTGGTCTGTCGGCAGATGCATCTCGGTTGCCGAACCCGGCGCGCCTGAATCTCTCAAACCGGTTTCCTGTGCCAAAACCGTTCCGACCACCACTGCACAATAGATGCTCAGGCACACGACGACGACCGCCCGATTGAGCATCGATCGCTTAGTTGGAAATGGTATGAGAAGCATTCGTTCCATTTTTTTCACTATCAACGCTCCCCAAACGGCTTGCCCCGCCGCCAAAAAACTTCGGTTTCAATACTCAGACGATACTGACCGTTAGACTTCTTCCACTGTCGGCTGACCTTTTTCTTCAATGCTGCCACTCTTTTATTGACCAGGCTTTTGCTTTCCACGTCAGCCAGGTAAGACAGGCGCAGGACCGACGGGGCTTTGTGCAATTCATCGATCAGCATGGCGAGTCTGGGCTTCCACTGCAGGCGCATGGTGCTGCTGCCGGGCTCGAAAACGCCGTCGGCGATATCGAGCCGCACCACGCGGTGGATGGTGGCACCAAAGTTGAAGCGCAGCATTTTACCGCGGGTGGCCCGCTGAACGCGGGGGTTCTCAGTGGTCAAACGATAACCCGACGGCAGGCTGCGGTCGTCTAACTTGAGTATGAAATTGCTACCGCGGTTTTGATCGGGTACGGTTGCACAGGTGATGTGGAAACGTCCGTGCTTGTCGGTACTGGCAATCAAACCACGGGCCGTCACTACACGAACCCCAGCCAATCCTAACTCGCCGCGATCTTGCCACCCGTCCAGGTTGCGGTCGTCGAAAACCTTGCCGATCACATCGGTGCAGTCGAAATCCGGGTCCGGAACGACCTGCACGGTGGCGGTCGCCTCACCCGAGATTCTGGTATTGGTGGCACGTTTTAACACATAGGCACTGTTGACATATTCACCTTCGGAAACGCCTGAGCCCACGACCAGTAGCAACTGGAGAGTCAGCGTCTCGTTGACCTGCAGGTCCAGATTTTCCCAACTCAGTTCACGACCGTCGACCTGCGGCTCGAAACGATTGCCGTTCAACCGGCTGGAATCGGCCATATACTTGAACCCGGCCGGAAAATGGTCGACGATGCTGATGTCATACAGCGGCACACCATACACATTGCTTACCGTAATCGTGTAGGGCACCAGCTCTCCACGGGAAACGTTGATCGAAGAAGAGGTTTTGGTGATGGCCACGGCCCCGTCCAGTACCGGATCGACAGGAATGGCGTTGTTGAATATCTGGCTCTGGCCCGGCATGCTGGTATCATTGAGCAGCAGGCTCAAATAATAGGTCGTTCCGGTGGTGCGCGCTAGGACCGCAACCGGCGGAACGGTTGTATAACCGGTCACCTCGCAGTACTCGGCAGTTGCCGGAACCGCATCGTTGACGCTGCCTAGACATTCCGGAACAGAAAACGGCAAGGTGGTCGCATCGCTGGCAGGAGGAATGACCTGGGATTGATCGGCCATGTACCCATTCGCCGGCGGCGTCACCTCTATGAAATAGGTACCGCCGGGGGGACAGGCGGCCTCGCTGAAATTGAGATCGAACTTGTAGAAGCCGTCCTGAGCCGTAATCTGGGACTGCTGGATAGGATCGTCAAAACAACTGCTCGGCACGCTGGCGCCGGTGGCCGCGTTCACCAAAGACAGGGAAGCGCCGGGTACCGGTACGCGGGAGATGGAGTTGTATACAGTACCGTTGGGCCAGATGGGCAGGTTTAAATTTTGCAGAATTCCTCCCGGGGATACGCTTATATCGCTGATGCGCTGCGGACTATTGGTGAATATGGAATCCGCGTAACCCAGCGAAGGGGTATGTGACCCGGCACCCGCGGCACGGAAGCGCAGTTCGTAGAGTTCGGAAGATCCTGCATTGGGAGCCACACCGGAAAGTCGATAGGTACCATCGGCATTCGTCCGCACCGTTGCGAGCAGTTGATCATTGCGATACAACTCGACTGCCCAACCTTCAAGATGCCGCTCGTTGCTCTCATCCTGCCTGTTCAGGTTGCCATCATGCCAGACGGTGCCATTGAAGGTAGCGCTGCTCGGTGTTCCGCCCACATCCAGACTAACCGCGTCCGTTGCGGTCTGGCTCGCGTTATTCCAACTGACGACACCGGTATTGGTGAGCGTTGTTCCTATCGGCACCGATGATTCAACCTGCACACGGAAGCGCACCACAACCGAAGCGGCGCTTGGTAAATCGCCATACTGGGCAGTGAGGATCGTGTCTGCATAGCTGACGCCAAGCGGGGAACCATTCATGCTTGCCGACCCGGGGACATAGGTCACCTGCCCGGCCATCGGGCTCAAATCGTCGGTCACCCTCACTTGTGTGGCCGTCCGATTGGCGATGTTGCTCACACGGATAACGTATTCGAGCTGGCTTCCGGCGATAGCTGCACCACCATTGACTACAAACACCTCTTTGACGATACTCAACAGCTGCGCATCGCCCACAACGACCTGCGTCGGCTGGTCGCCGTTGGTGTCGATACCGTCGGCATCGGTGGGCTCGTCTAGCGACTCATTGGTGCTCACCACCCCCTGGTTACTGATGATGGTTCCAGGCGTAACCCCGTCATTCACCCGAACATCGAAGGTGATCCGTGCCGTCGCCCCCATTGACAGTGTGCCGTTACCGCTGCCCGGCAAAGGCGGCGCCTGGTCGGAAGAACTCACGTCGATGCCTGAGGTCAGGGGAGAATTCCCTCCGTCCGGTTGACCGACCGGGAGGTCGTTCAGGTAAACGGAATCGGGGATATAGGTCGTGTCGGCAGGCACCGCATCGGTGAAGATCACGCCGGTGGCAGGGGCCGCACCTGAATTGGAGATGACGATGGTGTAACGCAGATCGTCACCCGGATCCACGATTCCGTCCGAGTTGTTGTCAACTAAAAGCGTCACTGTCTTGTGGGCATCCACCAGCGGAAAATTCCCCACGACATCCAGGGTCGGGTCATCCAAAGCCGTTGTTGCCGGATCGTCGGACGGCTCTCCGGAAACCGGGCCGGAGCCCTGGCCTTCGGCATCGACGAAGCCCTGGTTGGCGACAATGGTGCCGTCGACGACATCGCTGTCGATCACCACGTCGAAGGTGATCCTTGCCACATTGGTGGCGTCTGCCGCAGCATCGGCACGCATGTAGCCCGCGGTCGTGTTCTCGGGAGCGTTTATCAGCATGCCGCTTTGCAACGGAGAGACGCCGGAAGAAGGATCGTACACCGCTATCCCGTTCAGACGCGTGGTTCCGGGAACATAGGTGGTGTGGGCAGGGATCTGATCCTGCAGAACCGTATTGACACTGTTCTCGCTGCCGACATTCTTGACGGTAATGGTATAACGCAGGGAATCGCCGGCCACTAGCTCATCGGGAGTACCGGTGATGTCCCGGGACGTTTTCCAGACGTCAAAGGCTGGCGAAGAACTGATCAGGGTAGACGTCTGGTTGCTCGGTGTCGCCGTCAAATTGTCAGCCGTCACCCGGGCCTGATTCAAAACCGCCAGGCCGCTTTGGATAGCAGAAGCCAGGGTCGCCTCGAACACGATGGTCACGCTATCGTTGGCGCTCCCCTGGGCATCGAGGGTTAGATTGCGAACATCGAGCATGCCCGTGTTGTTGACCCCGCCGGCGCCATCGGTGCTGGTAATGTCGGCGTCTTCGTCGGAAACGTCGACGATTTGCAGGCTGCCGGGAACAAACTGCGCCGCCAGCTCATCCACCACCACTGGATTGCTCAAAGCCACGATACTGTGATTGGTGAGCACCAGGGTGTAGCGAAGCGTATCTCCGGGTTGGGCGTTTTGCCCCGGATCTTCTCCGGTGGTCGCGTTGACAACCGATTTTACCAACGAGACATCCAGTCTGGTCCTCGTGGTCCTAACGGCCTGACCGGTAAAGTAGTCGTTCACGGCCGGAGTGCCTGATCCGGTGCGCTCCAAGTCACTGTCACCGTTTAATCCGGTCCACCGGGCGATGGCATTATTGGTCAGATCCTGCCCGGCCTGAACGCCTGCGAGCACCTGTACGTCGTAGGTAACCGTAACGACCGTACCTTCGGCCACGTCGATGTCCGCATTGCCCTCGGCCGGACTCCAAATCAATGTCTGAACGTCACCCACCCCGTCGCCTGAAACAATCGGCTCGGCAATGATGTTGTCAATGCCCTCCACTGTCGCGGTTTCGGCCTGATAGGCCAGGCCCAGGCTCAGCGTATCTTCTATCGAAATGTCGAAAGCATCCGCAAAGCTGCCTCCTGAAGCACCACCGCCGGCGGTGAGGCTCAAGCGGTAGCGCAAAATATCCCCGGCACTCGGCGCCACCTCCGGGTTGCTCACGTTTTCAACGGTCTTGACAAGGGTCAGCAAGGGTTCCACGATGGTTACCGGAGCGCTGGTGGAAGCGGTATCCAAGTCTGCCGGCATATCCGCATACGTGTAGGAAGCCGTATTGGCGACACTGTCACCGGCGTTGGCCTGGTCGTTGTTAACCACCCGCGTTCTCAGCGTGATGATGACCTGTCCACCGGCAGGAATACTCGTGATCCCCAGGCGCACGTCACCGGGCAGGGTGGTGCCGCTGTCGTTCAACGGCACCTCATTGTCGGCCGCATCCACCGCACTGGCATTGACATATTCCAGGGCCGGGTGCAGATTGTCGGCGACGACGACATCCTCCAACGCCGTGTTGACAGGCACGGCGGGCACTCTGATTTCATAGACAACGTCGTCGCCGACGGTCGCTTCTGCCGATGACACGAGCGTCTTCAGCAACTGCTCATCGCTTGTAAGATTCGTCATCCACACTTCCGCCAAACCCCCGGGCGAGTAGACCCGACCCGATTCCGCAGGCGGCAGCGACCTGTATTCGAGCAACCTCGCCTGGTTGCTCCAGCTTGTTGAAGCCGAAATATCCGTATGAAAACCGATGTCGTAATCGACGAAAAGGCATTCACCCGGCTGCACGGAGGCATTGTTCAGAAGCGAGATCTCCATCTCACCGCCGCGGGGGGGGAGTGTGATGGCATAATCGATGCCCGAACTCAACGGAGTTGTGCCGATGGTCACCACTGGTGAATTGGCGGTAAGAGCACTTTCGTCAAACGCCGTCGCCAACTGATCCGTAACTACCAGGCCGTAAGCCGGCGCAAGGCCCTCGTTGCACGATGACAGCCTGAAATGCATCACATCGCCGGCGATGTCGACCTGGTAGGGGTCGGCCGCGGTTCCGGTGCCGACCCGCCCGGTGCCCTGATCGACTTTGGTGATGACGCTCATGCGCGGCTGACGGACTTCAATCCTATCCGCAGCGGTCAAACGATCGGGATAAGCCACCGGATCACCGCCGGTGTAGGTAAGCCGGGCCAGGTTATCGAGCCGAATACTGGTGTCCTCGTTCACACCAGCCGGCGCCGCATCGGCAACCACGCCTGCCACAACCCGAATAACAAGTGTATCGATGGGCGTTCCGTTATCGCTGGGTGGATTGGTGATATCACCGAATTCCCACCGCAGGGTCCCGGTAGCGCCGGCCGCAGGTTGCGGCGCCAACAACGTATAAATGAAGTTGTCGCCACCGATGATGCTGAAGCTTTGCAGTGCCATTCCTTCCGGGAGGACATCTTCCACGACCACGTTTCCGGTGGTATACTCTTGAAGATTCAGGGTCAAATCATAGCTTACGGTGTCACCGACACGGACAACCGGGTCACCTGTACTGGGCGGCGTTTCGGCATAGGAGTCTTCGAATACCGCTTTGGCGATGGAAGTGTCGTCGCTTGTGGCGATGCCGATCGAGGCGGGGCCGAAGCAATAATCATCTAGGGCATCACTCGTGGGGCAGCCGGTACCCGTGCGTTCCGACAGGGATCCACCGTCAAGCGAAGTCCAATCCACATAGACACTGTTATCGATGTCTGCACTGGTGACCGATGTGAGCCTCACCTGATAGGTGATCACCAAATCATGGCCGGCAGGGATATCGAGCGTTAAATCGCCGTTATCCCGCCCCCAAACGAGACTGCCGTCCACGAGAACGGTCGGCGTCGCTGCAAAGCCGACAACACTGACGTCATCGATTTGTGCAGCGGCCGAATCCGCGACCAGAGACATATTCGCCGGCAGCGTGTCGACGATGTTCGTGTCATAGGCAGGGGAGTCGCCATTGTTGGAAATGGTGACCCGGTATTCGAGAAAATCGCCCGCCGTGGCCGGGTCGGTCGGCAGTTTATCCGCCGGCGAGACGAAACGAACCGTCTTGTCGGCTGAGAGATCCGGTTCAACGATGACCATATCCAACGTGCCGCCGGCACCGCCAACCGTTTGCGTCGCGTTGTTGCCGTTTCTGCGGTTGAAGGTGTAGGAGGCGCTGTTGGCAAAGTGTAAACCGCTCTGGTTGGGCATTGTGTTTTGCAGCTCCACCGTAATATCGATAACCGCCTGACCGTTGGGTGGAATGTCGATGCCGGTAGCCGCGTCCTCGATGACCAGGTTGGTGGTGCTGCCGGTATTGCTAAGGCCCCACGCGCCGCCGGACACAACCGTCGCGCTCACGAAGCTCATATCGGCATCTGACAGGCTCAAATCGTCTAAAATCCGGACATCGTAAAGGTAGGAGGCAATGGGGGTTGCCGGTATCGTGATGCGGTAGCTGAACCGTTCGCCGATGGTTGCCGTCTCCTGAGTGGTTTCTTTCAGCAGGGGACCCGCCCGCTGGATGATCACCGTTGTAGGATCGGCAGGATCGCCGGGAGCGGCGATGCCGTTTATATACGGGTCGTCGCTCAAGGCCGTGATACCGGTGGCGTCGAGCGTTGCCTGGTTTTCGACCACGGTGCTGCTGTCGATGGCCGTCTTCAGCGTGATCTCGAATTCAACGATCAGTTCGTCGCCGACGGCTACGTTCAGGGGCGCACCGTCACCGTCTATCTGCAAGAGGCCGGTAACGGCATCGTAGGAGTAGTCGGCGCCGTCAGGCGGCGGGGTCACCATGGCAAAGCTGGCCAGATCGAAGTTTTCCGGGTCGAGCTGATCACCGATGCTGATGTTGTTGATGGTCTGGTCGACATTGAAAAGGCGCACCCGGTAGCGGAGCCTGTCGCCCGGAGTCGCGAGACTGGCGGGGTCCATGCCGCTGTCGATATTGGATACGGTCTTCTGAAAGTAGTATCCGGCCAGTGCGGTCGTCACCGTCTCACTGTCCTGGGAATCCGCCACACCCGGTGTACCGTCGGTGAGCGTCCGGTCGTACTGGCGGCGGCCGGTAAAGCTATCTTCACCGCTGAACCATTGGGTGGCGCCGGCTATATTGGTGAGTTCCAACCCGTCGTCCCTAACATTGCCATTGAGCTGGGATTGATAGGTGACAATCATGTGCTGGGAAGCGCCGATGACCGCGGCGGGGGAGTCCATGGTCAGGCTGAGCCGGCAGTGGGGCGCACCGGTATACGTCACGGAATAGTCGATGCCCCGAGTCAATACACCTGAAACCGGGGTGACGCCGTCGGCGGAAAAAACCTGAACACTGAGGCCCGATCCTGTCGTAGGATCGTATTCGCACATCTCCGCAGGTATTTCGTCCACAATCGTGGTGTTCCATGCATCGCTGCCGCCGAGGTTTCGCGCATCGATTTGAAAAGTTGTCGTGTCACCGAGATTCAAGGCCGTTTCGCTGCTGGTTTTGTTGACCACTAGATCGGGCTCGGCGATGATCATAGGATCCGAAACGCCCGACTCGCCGGGAAGGGGCTCATAAGGCACACCGTCGATAAGTCGTCCGAAGGACCACTTGGCGGTATTGGTAAACACGGTCCCGGGGGCATTCGACGGGTCGTCGTCCAGGGTCACCGTGATTTCCAGAATGATTTGCTTCCCGGCGGGGATTGTCGGAAGGCTGTCGAAATCGAACGTAAGCAGGCCACCGGCGTTCGTGAATGCCGGTGACACGGACGTATTACTCCCCTGCCAATAGGCGTTATGGCTCACATAGGTCAGGGCTGCGCCCGTGGCGTTGAGATCGTCACTGACAATGACACTGTGCAGTTCGTTCAGAGATCCGCTGTCGTCGATAACAGCCCCTGTGCCGGCGTCATAGAGGACCGGAATCGTCAGTGTGTAAGTGAAGGGCACACCGATGGTGGCGGAAACGGCCGGGCTTTGCTTTACGATTTTCTCCACCGGAATTAAAAGATTTTGACAGCCTTCCTGGATGGCGCTAGACGAGCCGTTGACAAACCAGACCGTATGACCGGCAACGGTGTTACACGACATCTGCCCGGTGTGATAAACATTATCGAAAATGACAAGATAGGAAGTTGTATCGTTGTTGTCGAAGCTGAAATTGGTGCTCATCCCGTAGGGGAAATTTAGGATCGTACAGTCTGTGTCTATCTTGATGTTATCCGGGGCAGTGTGGATGTTACCATCGATCACCCCTTCGTAGGGCGGGTCAGAACAATTGAACTGATCGGCATAAACAGCGTCGGGCGTACCCGAGAGCAATAGGGCAAATGTCAGAAAAGATAAGCAAAGATGAAAAGATCGATACGAGGCATTAAACGCACAACTACCCGGCCGGTGCTTAATCCTGTCAACTATTTTAAACCACGGGGCAAAAGATAGTCTTATCCAGGCATAACCGAGTTTTATTATCGCTGAACGGATGTGCGATATGATGTGGCCGGCCCAACTTTTTAATTTTGCTCTTTTCACCAAAATAGGGAGTTCCCTTTGCTGGAAGGGCAAAGAAATGGGCGGGAGGGGGCGTGAGGGTCTGAAGACAAAAAGCCTTCAGGCACAAATCCCCAAAGGCTTTTACAGCTAGTTTCGGCAGCCCGGCTGTCATTGCTTTATCAGCTTTAGACCCGTGGCTTTGCGTCCCCGCCTTTCAACAGGTTTGCCCATTCGTTCTATTCAATTTTTGACACTAGCATAGTAGCTAGTAAATACTACTGTCAATAGTTTTTTTATTTTTTTTTACTAACCAATTTATGAGCACAATTGGCATCGGCTCAGACCACCTCCTTATTTCCTATCATTCTAATTAGTTATTCTTCTTTTGTACTGATAAACTTTATCACTTCTACTTAGAAAAAAAACCTTATCCCGGTACCCGCTTCCACATCCAGATCCGTATCCGGGGATAGGTTCAGTACCGGGACCAGTTCCAAAAATGCAGCTAAGGGTAAATCCTCGAATATATACTCAACCCCACCTGGAATCCGGATTCCTAATTTGTCATCCTTATTTTCACGATGGACCCATCTGACACCGCCCCCAAAATATATGGGAAGTTTCCCTTTCGGCACCTCGATTACATCATACAAATGGAACAGGTAATCTCCATAGATGTGAAAATAATTATCGTGGCTTGTCTCCCATCCGGCACCCGCATCGATACCACTGTCGTCGTCAAGCATATATTTTGCCGTAATGCCGGTAGGTTGCCCTATGATCACCCCTACCCCGATTTTTTTTCTTTCCATCGCAGATACATTCGCCGCCAACGAAACGATTACAAGAATTAAAAGGCATTTTAATTTCATAACTCTTCTCCCATTCGATTTAAGCTCATATGACATTGCGACTTCGCCTTAGACGCGTTGACCCTGATGCCCTCGAGCTTTTGCAAGGCAGGAACTCATTTAACCCTGAGCTCAATTCAGATCAACAACTTCAATCTGCACGCTGATAATGCCGGCATTCAAATCACCAATTTTTCTGAATGCTGAACGGGTAAGATCGATAATGCGCCCTTTTACAAACGGCCCTCTATCATTGATCTCAACGACTACGCTTTTACCATTTTCTATGTTTGTTACCTTGACTTTAGTTCCAAATGGCAGGTTTTTATGTGCGGCGGTGTAAGATTTATTATCAAGTCGTTCACCGCTTGCCGTTTGTTGATTTTGGTATTTCGCAGCATAGTATGATGCTTTGCCCGTTTCCCTATACCCAGTCAATCCTGACGATCCTTTCATCGCGGTCTCAGCACAGCTGGCAAGGATCGCCGCCATAAAGATAACAAATATAGTTTTAGGGCTTCTCAATGGATTCCATTTCTTTGAATTGATAAATTTCACATATCATCTTAAAGACTTGACTTCAAGGTTGAGAATCAGGTTGAGTTAACATTATTTTAATTCTGAAAACAAAAAGCCTCCAGGCGCACGCTCCCAAAGGCTCTTAATTATAAGTTCGGCAGCCCGGCTGTCATTGCTTTGTCAACTTTAGACCCGTGGCTTTGCGTCCCCGCCTTTCAACAGGTTTGCCCATTCGTTCTATTTAATTTTATACTAGCATATTGGTTTGCATATACTATTGTCAATATCTTTTTTACTATTCAATAATAGTATAAAAATGCAATCACGCAGATTTCATCCGCCATTGCGGAGAGGTGAGTTTGAACATTTAGAGCTGCGTCATCAGTGTAAATTTTCCAACGGTAGGTTTGATCCCCTTTATCCCTGACAGCATTCAGTCCCTACTTAGAAAACTTATTTGACAGATCTGCATAAGCGGTTTCCGCTTCTTTAACGATTCTCTGGACCAATTCTTCAACCGTAGGCATGTCATTGATGCGCTGGGCAACCTCACCGCCGGCCATCATGGCCTTTTCCTTGTTCCCCTCATACACAGCCTTGATCGACTCGTTCTCGTATTCAATAAGCGACATGGCTTCCGTGCTTTGGTAGCCATCAGGCGTTCCGAGATACACACCTGGCGATTTTTTAAGGGTGTTTGCTGCATGCTCTTCACTTCTGGGGTTTCTCAACCAACGGGCCGGGCCCACATAACCACGCGCGACCAATGTACCACGGTCTTGTGCGTCCACAACCGCTTGCTTCCAGAGAAGCGGGAAATCGCTCTCCTGTGTTGCAAGGAAGCGGGTTCCAATCAACGCGCCATCGCAGCCCAAGGCCAGGGTGGCTGCCAGACTCTTTCCGTCACCGACGCCTCCTCCACCGACCACGAGCGTGTTTTCATCAGAGACGGCCTCGGCCACTGCGGGAAAAAGCACCATTGAGTGAAGCGGTTCCCAGTGTGTATGAAAGCCGCCTTCATGACCTGAGGCGACAATGACATCAACCCCTGCCTTTTTACAGCGCAACGCTGCTCTAACGGAGGGGATGATATGAATCCAGGTAAATCCGGCTTTTTTGATCATTTCTCCCCAGCCCATTGGGTCACCGGCTGACGTATACATCACCTTAAGGGTATCTCTCATTTCGGGATTTTCCTCCCGTACCCTTATGGCCGTTTCGATCATAATTTTTGCTTGTTCTTTGAGCTCCGCCGATACCATCACATTTGGACCGAAGACACCGCCTTTGTCTTTGACCAGGCGGTGGGTTCGCTTCAGGACCGATCCCAGCACTGTTCCCATATCGTCGTCGCGGTTCGCCTCCCCGGTGTCGCAAAAGGCGTTATAGATCCAGGGCTGGTCATGCTTGTTGAAGAGGCCGCTGGTGGAAAGAAGCCCAAGCACGCCTGCGTTGGCAGCGGCAACACATAAATTGTTGTTACTGAAAGGGCCCATGCCCGCCTGGATAATGGGATACTTAATTCCGATCATGTCGCAAAGTCTTGATTTAATAATGATATCATCGATTTTCATAGTGAGTTCTCCTTTCTTTATCGTCTCAGGTTTTCAATCAAGAACACCACGCCCAGTCCACCGCCGCAGCAGGAACTGAAAAATCCATACCGGCCGCCGTTGTGCATCAGTCCGCGCATGGTGAACATGGCAACCCTTGCTCCTGAGACTCCGTTGGGGTGCCCGAAAGCAATGGCTACACCCATGGGATTCCATTTATCCCGGCCGCCACGTTCGCCGCCGATGTATATATTCGGCTTCATGGAAAAAGATCCTCATGGTATTTTTCTTTTGTTCTCAGCGTAATTGTTTTCCTTCCAGGGCTTTCAAGACAGCCCTCCAGAAGTTGCATGCATTTGCAAGGGAGTTGATTGCATCAAAAATGGCTACCTCTCCACACATAATCGAAATGGGCACTATTTATTTGGAACAGTCCCTAATTATCCTTTTTTCGTTACATCGACGGCTATCAGTGCCGCACCGATGGCACCGGTCACTTGGATGGGATTGGTTCTGGTTCTAATTTAGGGTTCGATAGAGCGATATTCACGGTCATACAATCCACTGTCGTAGGCAGCTTGCCGGGAAGGACATTTTTCTGTCGGACAAAGCCGGCAGTTGACAAATTTTTTCTCCTTTTCAAAAAAGATGCCCGATTCGGATTTGTCCGGATACATCACCATACTGCTGAGAAGCTCGACGCCGACGCGTGATGCCCCGTTTCCCAGCAAGGCGAATAATTTTTTCTGCTCATAGATCGACCAGTCCTCCAGGGACCCGGGGTTCATCTGGCTCAATTCCCCTGTGTGGTATCTTGCCTTGATATCCTCCTGCAGTTGACGCATGGCCGATCTCAAGGCCGCCATTTTGAGTTCGTCGGCGAAAAGCTTATCCAGCATGTCGGTAAATGTATCTGCCCAGCGGGTCAACTCGGTGCCGCAGGTCACCACAAACGGAAAGGTCCGGTGAAGGTTTTCGGTGTTGACGCTAAGGATGCGGCTTTCCAATTCCTGGTCGTCGACAACCACACTTTCCGGAAGGCGGGACCGTATTCGGCTTATTTTGTAGAATGCTTTCGGCGCCGACGCCTTTTGCGCCTCCAGCGCCATTTCCCGGAATCTTTCGGTTTCGGGCCGGCCCTCCTTCAGGTGCATCTTCTCAATCATCGCATCGCGGTCGGGCGCAAATTCCAACGTGTCTAATACAATGCCGTCCATATTCACCTCAATGCCGCTCAAAGAACATGGTGGTTATAATCCAATATCCTGTTTTACTAACTAAGAATGGTGATATCCGGGCAACATAGCCAACAAGGGAAAGTTTGCCGGGTTTCAACAACGTCAGCCTCTTTCGAGCCTGCCCAAAATCGGCACTGGTGGCTTCTCCCGTTCTCCGGATAAGTTGGACATGGCGCTGCCACTCAGTAATATGGGCTTCTCAGTGAACTCTCAGAATGGCCACGTTTGGATGGCAGAAGCCCCCGGCTTATTCTCGGTGGTAGTCCCATAAGGCATTGACAATGTTCCAGCTATCTGTCACTTCTGCAAGATGCAGATAGTCCGTAAACTGTTCAGATACGATTTTGACACTAGCCATCGATTCGGTTTGATCAAGGATCGTTATCTCTTTTCGCCCTTTTTCAGGATCATCGATACGTCCCTTCCCGTCTCCTGTTAACGTGAGCATCTCGCTCTTTGTGACGGACCAAATTTCTTCTTCGGAACCGATTCGCCGTTTGGCAAGATGCGGCGATAAAGCCCGGTCCATTCTCTCGACATCAGCCAAATACCAGCCTTCCACATAGTCTAACGCTCGTTGTGTAATGGCTTCTCTGTCTCTCATTCGCATCACCCCATAGTGTTGAGTATTCGTATGCTACTTGGAAATGGGACACAGAATACAAAAATCGTCTTTCATGTCAAGCGAATTTCACAAAATAGAACCGGTGCGGCTTTGTAGCGTTCACTTGAACCAAGATAGCGCTCGCTTACGCTGCAGCTTGCTGCAGGGTAAGCGAGCGAATCATAATTGATAGCATTCCTTACGGTGAAGATTCCCCTTAAGCTTGCTGCGGGGAGTGTTCAATGGCTGCACACAGTTTGTACGGGAAAAAAAGCATGAAAATTTATTCGATTGCGCCCATGAAAAATGGCTAACGGTCGGAAACAAGTATGTCCTCAAAAATCTAATGCATTTTTTGAATGTACTGCAGAAAGCGGCTTAAGAAAAGAGTCAGTAAATTTATGCAACGTTAGGGTTAAATTGAAATTCTAGATTGGAAAACTTTCATAATGAGGGTAATCGATAACATGTAAGACAGCTTTACATAAATTGTGCAGGAATTGAAATCAAAATTATTTTAGGCTACATAATTTATTTGCTTTATTCTTTATCCGGTAGCACTTCCATGTCGTTAAAAAACAGCTCAGCGGTATTCTTGGTTGAAGATTGATACAGCTTCTTAATAGTTGTAGCAATTTTTTGGGCACATGCTTCGATAGGAAAGAAGTTCCTCGTTCGAAGGGCTGCAATCAATGAACTATTTCCTTTGGAGATCAATTGAAGAATATCGTCGCGGTCATATGTTTCTTCTCCAAGTAAGGAATAATAATCCTTTGTCAAAGCCAGGGAGTCAAATTTTTTAGGAACCTTGTCAATGATTGCATACTCGCCAATTTTAAGAATATTGCTTTCATAATCGATAGAGATCAAATATTTCTGAAGCATTCTTCTTCTCCTTTTCAACATGGTATTTTACTAAAACTATCTTCAACCCTACTGTTGATTTTCGGATTCCTCGGAGCTTTCTTTACTTTTATTCAATTTTCGTTGCCTTTTTTCCTCTTTCTTTTTCATTCTTGCAATTTCTTTTTGACGCTTTTTGAATTGATAATTTGACCTTGCCATATTTTATTTCCTTTCAATTCAGAAAGCCCCACCATACATCTAAATATGGAACGATCGGATAAAATTGGCGTGCGATGTTTGATCTGACCCGAAGCTATGTGTAGAAATGATAAAGGGCACCCGTCATCTTGTTATGACAGGATGCCCTCTATGTTCAATTTAGACAGATGATTAGTTCACAGTCACATTGATTGCAGCAGGGCCTTTTTGAATACTCAAAGAATAACACGGTTTGTCAGAATAGCAAGCTATATAATTGAATTTTATTATAATATTTATAGATTGCTTTTTAAGTGTATTAATACGGCCCGTTAGAAAGGTTTTCACCAATGACAAGTGCAATTAAGCCTTCGGCTATCCTGCATGGCGATTAGATTTTCATTGACCACCGCCGTGGCTTCCGCTTAGGGGATGATGGCACCGGTTTGTAGCTAAAGGTCGGTAGGGTTCGTTGTTCGATTTCAGCATCGATCATTCGGCTGATGGCACGAACCATATCTCTATCGTTCTCGGTGGCAAGGGTGAATGCTTCACCACTGCGGGTGGCTCGGCCAGTCCGGCCAATGCGATGAATGTATGCTTCTGGCGTAGAGGGGATATCGTAGTTGATGACATGTGAAACACGACTAACGTCAATCCCACGTGCGGCGATATCGGTTGCCACCAAAATCTGATAACTCCCGTCACGAAAACCATCAATTGCAGCTTGGCGTTTGTTCTGAGATAAATTTCCCTGCAATGATGCCGTCCTGTACCCATAAACCGAAAGTCTTTTTCCCAAATTTTTGGCTCTGTGTTTGGTTCGAGTAAATACCAGAATGGAACGGGCCTCGGTGTTATCCAGCAGGTTTAACAACAGATCTGTTTTCAGATCCTGAGTCACCGGATAAAATGCGTGACTGACTGTATCTGCGGGCTTTGTGCTGCCGATTTTAATGGTAACGGGGTTTTGCAGAATGTCATTCGCCAGGCGTTTTATGGCTTTTGGCATGGTGGCCGAGAAAAGCAACGTTTGCCGTCTTTTTGGAAGATGACGCAAAATACTTTTGATGTCGGGCAGAAATCCCATGTCGAACATGTGGTCAGCTTCATCCAATATAAGCGCATCCAGTCGGGAAAGATCGATCGTATGACGGCGTATGTGGTCTAACAGTCTTCCAGGGCAGGCAACAACAATATCGGCCCGCTTAAGCTTCTGGAACTGTGGGTTGATATTCACCCCGCCATATACCGTGGTACAATTCAAATCAGTTCTCCGCCCAAGGGTCTTGATTTCCTGGCAGATCTGTTCAGCCAATTCACGAGTGGGCGCCAGAATCAAAGTACGGATGCCGCTCTTTCGACAAGTAACAAGGCGATTTAAAATCGGTAAAACGAATGCTGCTGTTTTTCCGGTACCAGTTTGGGCCAACCCCATCACGTCACGATGTTTAGTTATCGGTTTGATTGCCTCGGTCTGAATGGGTGTTGGGATTGCATAACCTGCATCGGAAACACCAGCCATGATCAAGGGGTGAAAATTAAATGCTTCGAAATTCAATATATACCTTCTTTCTGAGTCCCCATAAAAAAAGCCCCGGAGTTATTCCGAGGCTAACAAATGTATTTTGGTTGACAACCGGGAACACTGTACTTGGATCCCATGATATGGTTCTCTCAGGGGTTTGTCAAGCTAACCTAAATAATAAATACAATATGTTCAAAAAAAAATTAAACATGTTGCTATTTATGCCAACATCGGATAGATTAGGGGCGAATTGATCAATATCAATTGTGAGAAATATTTACCTGCCAGAAACGTTGCCCGATTTCTTGCCCTTGATTTTCGTTAAGCTTAACAGAGCTGTCTCTCTTCATTCAATTTTGCAAAGAGAATTTTCGATCTTTTCCAATACCGTTTTTCATCATATGATGAATGGATGGCACAAATGAAAAATAAAAGTAAGGGTAGGCAATTACTAATTGAGAGCTTAGCTGCGAAAGGATTAGAAGACGAAGTTATTCCTAGTCTTATCAGAAGCATGAGAATTTGTTATGATGCCGATCCTAAGATGCCTTCTTTAAAAACAAATCGACGAATTCGGTCTTTGGGCTGGAATAATTTTAAGTTAGATAATCATATCCTGAAAATATCAATCGATTATTTTAAAAAAGAAATAAGAAATACTTCACCAACAACAAAAGAAATTAATCATTTTAATGAAAGCTTTCGCCAACAATAGGGCTGCAAAAGCCTGAGGGCTTCAGAGTCAAGGCGTCTGAGGGTGAAGCCGTAGTTCTTTATCCTGCTCCGGCGAAGCTCGCAGAGCGAAGTCGGATTCGAACCCTCGGCAAAAAAGGCGCCGCAGGCGCT